>DATEIF010000278.1:0-9746 GCA_035279205.1 Vineibacter sp. | reverse complement strand
GGCAAGGCCGGCCGCGAGGTGGGCGGCGCCCACCGGGCCGTCGGTCTCCGCCATCTCGATCGCGGGCACGAAGAAGCCGGTGATGATGCCGATGGTGGGCTGCGCGACCGAGGCGATCGCCTGCGTCGCGCGCTGCAGGTGCCCGCGCGTTGCTGCCATCAGCGGCGCCGCGCCGCGTCCCACTTCGCGGCACACCACCGCCTCGATGGCGGCGATCCGCGCATCGACATCGACCTGATCCATCACTTCTCCTTGGCCTCGTAGACGCCATCCCAGATGGCGGGCGATTCGGCAACAAGTGTTTTCAGCCGTTTATGCATGTGGTCGTAGTAACCCGACGTCCAGCCGGCCGCTTCGGCGCAGACCTTGGCGTCCTTCGCCTTGCGCATGGCCTCGGCGAAATTCCCGGCCCGGTATTCGACCAGGAACGCCTGATGGGCCGCCGCCAGCGCATGGAACGCTTCGGCAGCCGCCATGGCGGCGTCACCGACCAGGGCGAAGATACGCTCGGGCTCGTTCCTGCCCTTCACCTTGACCAGGTCGAGCTCGATATACGCGAAATCCGGCGCCAGGCGCTGCGTATCCTCGCCGGCGATGACGGCGACGCCGTAGGTCTTGCACTGCCCTTCCAGACGCGACGCCAGGTTGACGTCGTCGCCGAGCACGGAATAGGTGAAGCGCTGGTCGGACCCGAAATTGCCGACAGAGGCACGGCCGGTATTCAGGCCGATGCCGATCATCACCGGGATATGGTTGCGCCCCTCTTCATGCGCCTGCCGGCGCCAGTCGGCGTTCAGATCCGCCAGGCGCGCCTGCATGGCCAGTGCCGCGCGGCAGGCCCGCGCCGCGTGGTCGGGCACGTCGAGCGGCGCGTTCCAGAAGGCCATGATCGAGTCGCCCATGTACTTGTCGATCGTGCCGCGCTCGGCGAGGATGATATTGGTCATGGGCGTCAGGAAGCGGTTCATGAACCGCGTCAGGCCGGGCGGATCGAACTGCTCGGAGATCGTGGTGAAGCCTCGCACGTCGGTGAACATCACGGTGACCGGCCGCTCCTCGCCGCCGAGCTGGAGCCGTTCGGGATTGCGCGCCAGCTCCTCGACCACGTCCGGCGACAGGTAGAGGCCGAAGGCGCCGCGGATCTGCGCCCGCTCGCGCTCGGTGAGCATGAAGCTCGATGCCGAGCTCGCGGCATAGATCAGCGCCAGGGTCGCCGGCGGATAGATCGGGTCGACCAGCATGCGCTCCATGACGAAGAGCAACCACGGGGCGCCCAGCCCGACGACCACGCCTGCGATGGCCAGCACGCCCTGCCAACCGGCGGACACGCGCGGCATGACGATCACCAGTAGGAGCCCGGCCACCAGCAGGAATGCGGTCTCCAGCGCGCCGGCGTAGAACGGCCGCGCCAGGTAGGTCTCGGTGAAGATCTGCTCGACCAGCTGGGCGTGGATCTCGACGCCGGGAATGGCGGTGTCCACCGGCGTGTTGCGGATGTCCTTCAGACCTGCCGCGCTGGTGCCGACAAAGACGAGGCTGCCCTCGATCTTCTCCTTATCGACACGGTCCTCCATCACGTCGCGGGCCGAGATGAAGCGCTCCGGACGGTGGCCGCTGTCATACAGGAGCAGATTGCCGTTGCGGTCGGTCGGCACGATGCGATCGCCAATGCGGACGGACTGCACGCCGTCCTCGAAGACCGACAGCACGCGCGCCAGCCACGGCAGATCGCCGCCCGACGTGGCGCCGCGCGCCACATAGGTCGACGCCTGCAGCGCCACCCGCACCGCTTCCAGCGACAGCGCCGGATAGACATGCGGCTGGCCCTCGAGCCGCAGCAGCAGGGGCACACGACGGATCACGGTGATGTCGTGGTCGGGCGTGATACCGCCATTGCCCTTGGCGCCGGCCTCCAGCAATTCCAGCGTCGACACGACACTGGCGTAGCGGCCGAGGAACTGCTGCGGATCCTCGCCGCTGATGGCATAGCCATGCTTCAGGGCAGGCGGCCGGCTGGGCCGGGCGGCGGTATCGAAGGCGTAGGCCGTCACCACGCTGGCATGGGCGAAGGCATCGGCCAGCAACCGGTCGTTGTCCTGCACGGCGCTGGCGATGCGCTGCACGGTTTCGGGATCGACATAGGCGATCAACTCGCGCACGCGGCGGTGCCACGACGAGGCATCGGGCTCGGCGAACAGCACGTCGAAGGCGATGACGGCGGCGCCCTGCTCGGCCAGCTTGTCGACCAGCTTGGCCAGGCGGTCGCGCGGCCATGGCCACTGGCCGTAGGCCGCCAATGTCGCCTCGTCGATGTCGATGACCCGCACATTCCATTGCGGGTCATAGTCGCGCGGCTTCAGGCGCTGGAACGTGTCGAAGGCAAAGTCCCGCAGGCGGGCGATACCGGGCGGATCCGCCACGCGCAAAACCAGGGCGGCCAGCAGAACCAGGAGCGGTGCCACGATCGGCAGGCGCTTGGTCCACACTCTGGCCGTCAGCCGCATCCCGTGCTCCCTCCCCCGGACGCGACCTTACGGTCCGCCTTGCCCGTCGTCCATGTCGCGTCTTCCCTGCCACGGTGCCGGGATGCTATTTCCGCGTGCGATGTCGCGTTCCCCCTCTCCCGCGTCCTTGGCCGACTCCGTCGGCGGCATCTACAGCAAGGTCGTCGCCATCGCGTTGCTGTCGACCATGGATGCCATGGTGAAGGCGCTGGGCGCGCGCTATCCGACCCTGCAGATCGTGTTCTGCCGCAGCCTGTTCGCCGTGCTGCCGCTGTTGTGGCTGATCCAGGCGTCGGGCGGCTGGCAGACGCTCACCACCCGCCAGCCCTTGCTGCAGATCGGCCGCGTGGCCGTATCGTTCCTGTCGATGTTCGGGTTTTTCTACCTCTTTCCGCTGATGCCGTTGGCGGAACTGTACGCGATCTCGTTCGCCGCGCCGCTCTTCATGACGGCACTGGGTGTGCTGATGCTAGGCGAGCAGGTCGGCTGGCGCCGCTGGTCGGCGGTGGCGGTGGGCTTCCTCGGCGTGCTGATCATCGTGCAACCGGGCTCGGCCGCGTTCCATCCGCTGTCGCTGGCAGTGCTGGGCGTCACGTTCTGCTACGCCTTCTCGATGATCTGCGTGCGCCGGCTCAGCCGCACCGACAGCGACCAGACCACGATCATGTTCCTCTCCGTCGCCGCCGTCGGGGTCAGCGGACTGGCCATCCTCGCCAACGAGCTCGCTGGACAGCCCCTGGGCGTCTACTGGGTGTGGCCGACCGCGATCGACTGGCTGTGGCTGGTGGCGATCGGCCTGACCGGGGGCCTGGGGCAGATCCTGGTGACGCGCGCCTGGCGGCTGGCGCCGGCTGCCGTGCTGGCGCCCTTCGACTACATCTCGATCGTGTTCGCCCTGGGCTATGGCTGGCTGTTCTGGCGCGAGGTGCCGACGCTGTGGCTATGGCTCGGCCTGCCGCTGATCATCGGCTCCGGCCTCTACATCCTCTACCGCGAGCGCGTGCGGGCACGGCAGAAAGCCGCCAGTCTCTGACGGCGCCATGCCCGGCGGCTTCGCTATCTAAGCTGGGGGCTGGCGCCCAGCGGGGCCTTGGGCGGCACCGTATCCCTGCGCTCAAGCCGTTCTTTCCAGCGAAGAAACGGCCGCTCGACCGCGATATGCACCAGCAGCGCCACGCAGAGACCAGCCAGCAGATACAAGATCCAGAACGCCAGCGGGCCATAGGGTTTCGCGTAAGGAATGGCCAGCGGGATCAGGGGAAAGTGAACGAGATAGAGACTGTAGCTGAGGCGCGACAGAAAGCGCCACGCCGGCGTGAACGGCATCGGCGCGCCCGCAAGCATGACGGCACCAAGCGTCATTGAGCCCGCGAGCAGCGCGATGAGCGGTGGCTGCACAAGAACGTCGACCACGGTTATTTCCGCCATGAAATCGCCTGAGCCAAGCCACGCGGCCAGAACCATCGACGCGACCAGGAGTGTGGCCAGACCGTACCGGGGCGAGCGGCGGACAAACCCTGAATGCTCGGCGATCGCGATCCCGACGCCGACGATCAATCCCTCGAGTGCCATGTGAAATGGGCTTCTTAGCAGGCGCCAGAACGTCGGATAGTCGGGCCCAGCATCCATTCCGGAGAAAACCATTGTCCGCAGCACGACGGGCAGCACGAAAAGCGCCACAAGCAGGGACAACCGCAGCCAGGTGCTCCGGCATCGGAGAAGAGCGAAAATCAACAGCGGCGCCAGAAGATAGAACTTCTCCTCAACACCAAGCGACCAGAAGACGACATTGATGTCAGATGGCAGGTAGTCCTGAAGAAAGAGCAGATGATAGGCGACCCGAACGGAAAGTCCTTCAGCCGCGACAGGGAAAAACGGAAAGACGCCGGCCACCACCAGAAGCAAGGCGGCGTAATAGGCTGGAACAATGCGCAAAGCCCGCGTCGCCAGATAGCGCCCGAGGTGAAAGCGGCCTGAACCGATGCCGGCGCGCATGAGATGCCGAGAGATCAGGTAACCGGACAGGACGAAAAACAGATCGACCCCGACCCAGCCGTTCATGAAGATCGTTTGGAGCACCCCTTGTGATTCACCCAGTTCGGCCTGCAGCGCCCTTTCACCGTGGCGAAAGAGCACCAGCAGAATCGCGATCGACCGAATGAGGTCCAGCCACGGGTTGTTCCGGCCATGCGGCGTGCCGGGCGCGGCATCCAGCATCGTCCGGCCCTACAGCCCGAGGGTTCGCCGGATCGGTTCCGTGCTCACCTTCCAGATCCGGGAATCCACGACATAGTGATGAAAGTTAATGATCTGGTAGAGCACGATCGTCGCCGACAGGCCGGCGAAGAACAGCGAGTCAATGGTGCGCAGAACGCCCCAGTAGAGTACGCCCGTGATCGCAACGCAGCTGGCCAGATAGAGCCATAGCCGGCCGGATTGACTGATGTAGGACAGAAACCGCGCTTCAGGATCAATGCCGTTCCTGAACCGGCGCGTATTGAACATCCAGACGAAGAGGATGTACTGCGCGTTGTGTGCGATGTTGATCACGAGCCATCCGAACGTGATGTCCGCGATCGCCAGATAGCCAGCGATGAAGATCCCGAAGTGCGTCAGCATGTAGAGCGTATGGACCGCCGCCAGCCGCCCTTCCCGCCATGCCTGGACGCGCCGATACGCCCACAGAACAAGCAAAGCGACCGTGATGATCGCGGCAATGGTCACGACGCCCGACGAAACCGGAATAACTCTCAGCTCCATGCCGATGAAAAGACCGGGATCCTGATGCGAGCGATAGAGGATGCCGAGCACGGGCAGCGCATAGAAGATCGCCTGGTCCAGCCAACCGTCTTCATAGAGTGCGTCGCGTTCCTTGCCGCGGTAGGCGCGTGAGATCCCCCAGCTTTGCCGGGTGTAGTGGAACCACTGCCAGTAGAAATAGATCGAAACGATGGTCCACAGTCCGAACGCATAGGCGACCGCCAGCGTGCCGACAGTGACCAGCGGCAAGAGCACGGCCAGGAGCGCCCAATGCTCGGAGAAGCTCTTTCGGTCAAAGCACAGACGTGTGTATGTCGAGATGACGTGATGGTAGCCAAGGAACCAGAGATCAAAGATCAGGATCGGGATGAACAGGTCCGGTCGCCAGATCACCACCAGTCCGGTGAGAACGGCGACCGCGGGAATGCCCAGGATAAAGAAGAGATCAAATCGCGGACTGCGCAGCCAAGCCCAGTTGGTGCTGGTTGCCGGCACCGCAATAGTGGACATGCTCCGTGGTCCCCCGCCGTGCGGCGGCTCCCGCGCCGGAATTGACACGGAAGCTCAACTTCACGCCCAAGGTCCCCATATTTGAATGATAAATTCGCGGTTGGAAGGCGAATCCACTCCAATATGACGTGATTGGCGGTGGCGCGAAGGAAAGGTCCCCGGAGGCGATCGCCCTCAATCGCAAATGTCGCTGGATAGCAACCTCTTACGCCGTTGCCTTCTTGCGCTCGGCGGCCAGGTTGGCGAGCGCATTCCAGCCGCCGAACGACAGCAGGTGGGCATAGGTCCAACCCAGCCACCCCTTGTCGCGCCACACCTCCAGGGTCGCGACCGGCAGCTTGTTGAAGCGGGCCTCGTCGACCACCTTGAAGCCGGCCAGCGACAGCCGCTCGGTGCCGGCGATGGTGGCCTGCGCCTGGTTGTCGACCAGCAGGTCGTTGGCCTGCAGGGCCTCGACATACTCGGCCGTCGCCTTGTGATTGCCCTGGTAGGCGGCGCAGAACTGCAGGGCGCTGTTCACCAGCTCGGTCGGTTTCCGATCGGCATCGAACAGCGGCAACTTGCCGTCGTCGACCACGAACCCGCCGCCTTCGTCGATGGCCAGGATCAGCTGGCCGCCCGCCGCCTCGATGAAAACGAACGGATAGCGGCGCACATAGGCCGGGATATAGGTCTGCGCCTGCCAGACGCCGTCGGAACCAACGAACAGGTTCTCGTCAGCCCGCAGGCCCAGCACCGCCACCGGAATCGGGACGCCCTGGCCGGAGAACACGATGGGATAATGGCGCTGGGCGAGCGCGAACTCGGCGCCGCTGACCGGCACCGAATTGGTCCGGATCGAGAAGCCGTAGCCGGGGTTGTCGCGCAGCGACTTGCCCTTGTGGCGATTGGCATCGACCGGCACGGGACGGCTGTAGAACAGCGGCAGGGGCGAGGCTGATGCTGGACCGTTGGCGGTGGACACGACAAAACCCCGCTTTCTGTGCGGTTACTTCACGGCAGAGGCCGTTTATAGTTTTTTGATCACCAATGGTCCATAGGACCTGCATCTTGTTGACAGTTTCGGCCGCAGCACCACATTAGAGGTGACCAGGGCCGGACGCGGCCCGGAAATCAGGGTTCCAGGCTATGTCGGATATCGTCATCGATGCCCCGGACGCTCAGGTTACGCTGAGCGACAGCGCTGCCCGGCGCATCGCCTTCCTGCTGTCGCGCGAGGCCGCCGATGCCAAGCTGCGGGTCGCCGTCAACGGCGGCGGCTGCTCGGGCTTCCAGTACGTCATCGACTTTGACACCAAGGCCGCCGACGATGACATCGTCATCGAAAAGGACGGCGCCAAAGTCCTGATCGACAGTGCCTCGCTGGAACTGCTCAAGGGCAGCGAAATCGACTACGTCACCGAGATGGTCGGTTCCTCGTTCCAGATCAAGAATCCCAACGCCAGCACGTCGTGCGGCTGCGGCAACTCGTTCAGCGTCTGAGTTGCGACTGTCATCCCAAGCGTAGCGAGGGATGACGGGTACTCGTTGCTAAGCAGCCGTTCCGGCTTGTTTGATCGCATCGCGTCCCGCAGGCCGCAGATAAGCGCCCTGCTTCACCAGGGCCGCCTGCAGCTCACCAATGTCGATCGCGCGCGGTGCCACGCCGCGGTTAGCGGCGATGGCCGCGGCGGCGCCGGCGGCATGGCCGGTCAACCAGCATTGCGGGATCTCGCGCATGAAGGAATGCGAGGTGGCATCGCACGACAGGTGGCGGCCGGGCGCCAGCACGCCGTCGATCGCGCGCGGCACCAGCGCACCGTAGGGCACGGAGATGTTGCGGAACTTCGGCGACAGCGACGGACTGACACCGACTTCGGTTGCGTGCGGCGTGCCGTCGTCCCATTGCGCACGCACGACCTTCTCGACACCGACCAGGCGCCGCGTGTGGCGCACGCCCATCTGCGGCGCGCTCTGCACGGGATAGGCGTTGGCGAAGCCCGGCGCATGAGCGCGGAAGACGTCCAGATGCTGCCACATCAGGCGGCGGCAATAGGCCTCCACCTCGGTCAGGTCATCGACGCTGAGCGCATCGAAGCCTGACTGACGTGGCCCCATGAACAGCGCGATGTCATCACGCCACGACGGGAAGGGCCGTTCGAAATGCCGCACCTTCTCGCGGCCCAGCGCCATGAAGGCGCTGTAGCCCTGGGGATCGGACGTGCGGAAGTCCATCCAGCGCTTCATGTCGACGCCGGCCCAGATCCAGGCGGTGTTCATGCAGTGATGGATGTCGTTCTTCTCGACGTCGGTCTCGGACGGCACGCCGGCGCGGTGGAAGATGTCGCCGTCGCCGGTGGCGTCGACCACGACCTTGGCGAAGATCGCCTGCCGGCCTTCCTTGCTCTCGAACACGACGCCCTTCACCGCACCATCTTCGACGATCGGCACCGAGGCCCAGGCATGCAGCACCAGGCGCGCGCCGGCCTCCTCGACGAGGTCGAGCGACACCAGCTTCAGCCGCTCGGGGCAGACCATGGGCGACCAGGTGACGATGCCGTGGAACGCCGCCGACCGCAGCGACCAGTAGGCGGCCGTGGCGGCATCGCGCGAGCCCCAGTCGGCGCGCGCCGGCCCGCACACATACTCCTTGGGCAGCCGGTCGAAGATCTCCTCGGCCATGCCGCGGATCACCGGCTTGCCGTCCCAGTCGGTCATGCGATCGATCCAGAACACCAGCCCGCCGGTCGACAGCCCGCCGAGATGGTTGTAGCGCTCCAGCAGGATGACATCGGCGCCCAGCCGCGCGGCGCTGGTGGCGGCCGCCGTTCCCGCCGGCCCGCCGCCCACCACCAGCACATCGCACTCGGCGAACACCGGCAACGTGCGCGACGGCTCGACCCAGGTCTTCTGCGGCCGCGCCGGCCGGCTGCGGCGGCGACCGCCTTCGAAGATCTCCGACGTGAAGAACAAACGCTCCTCGGCCATCGCGCACTCCCGGGCAGGCTGTGGACAATGATACCGCCGCGACCGTATCGGTCCACCTTCCCTTCGCATCGCAGACTTGCGATGGTGCCGCCATGAAGATCGCAACCTGGAACATCAACTCAGTGCGCCGGCGCACGGGCAACCTCACCGACTGGCTCAAGCGCGCGCAGCCCGATGTGCTGCTGCTGCAGGAGATCAAGTGCCAGGACGAGCAGTTCCCGCGGCTGGAGATCGAGGCCGCCGGCTATTGCTGCACCATCGTCGGCCAGAAGAGCTGGAACGGCGTTGCGATGGTGTCGCGCACGCAGCCACAGGACGTCGTACACCGGGCGCTGCCGGGTGACGAAGGCGACGTGCAGGCGCGTTACGTCGAGGCACGCTTCGCGACCAGCGCCGGCGGGCTCAACGTGGCGTCGATCTACCTGCCCAACGGCAATCCGGTCGGCACGGAGAAGTTCCCTTACAAGCTCGGATTCATGAGCCGGTTGCACCAGCGCGCGCAGGCCCTGCTCGACGGCGAGGAACTGGTGGTGCTGGGTGGCGACTACAACGTCTGCCCGACCGACATGGATGTCTACGATCCGGTCGCCTGGGCCAACGACGCGTTGTGCCGGCCGGAATCACGCCAGGCGCTGCGCGGCATCCTGAACCTGGGCTACACCGACGCGTTCCGCGCCCTCTACCCCAACGCCACCAAGGCATACAGCTTCTGGGACTATCAGGCCGGCGCCTGGAACCGCAACAACGGCCTGCGCATCGACCACCTGCTGCTCTCACCGCAGGCCGCGGACAGGCTCAAGGCTTGCGGCATCGACAAGGCCGAGCGCGGCCGGCCCGAACCGTCGGACCATGTTCCGGTCTGGGTCGAGCTCGACGCCGAGGTCGTGGCGGCGGCGTAGCATCGCCGTTACGCGTTCTTTGTCATCCTGAGCGAAGCGAAGGATCCTGCGGTCGTGCCATCAGACGCAGATGGTGCTGATGATCGCCGGCTCCGACACTCTTTGA
>DATEIF010000277.1:0-13622 GCA_035279205.1 Vineibacter sp. | reverse complement strand
CTTCACTTCGCTCAGGACGACGAGTGGCATCAAGGCACAAAGCTCTCGCCGGCCTTGGGAAACCGCGTGTCGATCACGTAGTCCATGGCGTCGGGGATTGACCGGTCGATGGTCAGCTCGGCCGGCGGATGGCTGCGGGGCCGGACGGTCGTGCCCAGGCCGGCTGCCTCGTGTTGCCAGCCGGAGACCTGCCACGTCGCGTAAGGGACGAACGTCGTAGCCCCCCGAGTCGCCGGCTGGCGGCGGGCATTGCCGGTGTTGAACGCAGACACAGCGGCGTTCGCGCCATAGCCTTTGAGCAGACGCGCAGCATCAACGACCATGATGACCTGGGGATGGCGCCGGCATGCATGCAGGTGACGATTGAGCCGATCGACGTCGGTCCAGAAGAATACCTTGCTGTTGAGCAAGGCGTACCATTCATCCGGCGTCATGCCGCGCAGGCAGCGCTGCAGCGCCGTCGCCGGCATCGGTCCCTGATCGCGCACGATCGCACCGTTCGACAGCACGGTTCGTGCCGCGCGATGGCGTGCGAGCCGAAGCCGATCCGCTTCTGTGTTGCCGGCAAGACCCAGCAAAGCCGCGGCGCTGAGCAGGCCGTGCTTCTTGATCGACGGCCAGTTGTCGGCTTCCGCCAGATGATAGATGTGCTCGAGAGTGCGCGACGCAGAATGGTCAGGCCGGCCGCGGCCATTACGAGGTATCACCGGCAGGCGCTCCTGATCTCATGCACGTCGCGGAGGATGCCACGATATCGGGTGTCCCAGAAATCATAGACAGCGGCATCGTCGATGCTGCCGCTGCGCTGAAGCAGCTGCAGCAACAGCGCCATGGCGTCGGGGCTGCCGCGATAGGAAGCGGCCGCGAGAAAGGCGCGTTCGATTTCCCTGTATCGACGCAGTCGGTCAGGGGCATCGACGCCGCGGGACAAGACAGCAGCGTATTGGGCACCGAGCTCCGAGGCGCGGATGCTGCCTTGCCGCGCCGCCTTGGCCAACAGTGCAAACGCCCGATCGACGTCACCGGGTCCGCTGCGCGCCGTGAAGACCAGCGTCGCCAGCGCAACGGCAGCGTAGGGATCACCCGCCGCCTCTCGTGCTGCAAGTTCCGCTCGGTCGGCATCCGTCGACTTGTTCCATCGCGATTGGATCTTCACGAGCAACTGCAGGGAGCGGAAATGAACCAGCGGCGGCGACGCCCGCAGATCCGCCTCCGTCTCGTACGAGCCGTTCAATGCTTCAAGCTGAGCGGCCTCGCGCAGGTAGTTCGCCCGCGGTCCGCTCAACGGCTTGCCCAGGGTGGATGGCGCCGAGGTGTACTCCGTCAGCGCACAGCCAAAAGCCCCCACCCATTCGAACATCAAGCCTGTCGCCTGCCGCCGGCCTTCCTCCACCGGATCGAACCAGTTGCTGCCGACCTGGCCGGAACACAGCCGCAGGCGCTCGCTGAGCGCGCCGGGACCATAGGCCAGAATATCCAGGTGGATGTCCTGGCTGGGTGAAACGCTCAACAGGTCTGATACGCCCGGGCAGCGGTTTGCCGCTGGGCTTTGCGCCCGCGCCACGCCTGATCCGTCATGGGCAACAGAGAGCCCGACCGCAACGATCGCGGCCATGATCGTCCGAAGGACATGTCGGCAACCGAGTCGCAAGATGACGTCGCTCATGAGACGCTGTCCGGCTTGTCGGCGCGGAGACAGGGTGGTCGGCTCTATCCCCGCTTCCAGATTGTTCCCGCAGGCCCATCTTCCAACAAGACGCCCTGTTCCGCCAGTTCCTTGCGGATACGGTCGGCGGCGGCGAAGTCCTTGGCCTTGCGTGCCGCCTGCCGCGCGGCGATCGCGGCCTCGATCTGGGCTTCGCTGGGACCACCGGCCGCTGTCCCGCGGAACCATGCCTCGGCATCGTCCTGCAGCAAGCCCAGCGCACCGCCGCCGACCACCAGCGCCGCCCTGGCCTTGGCCTTCTCGGCCGGGCTGCCGGCACGGTTCAAAGCCGTCGCCAGCTCATGCAGATGTGACAGCGCCAGCGGCGTGTTGAGATCGTCCTCGAGCGCCGCCGTGATTTCGGCCGGCACATCCATCGCCGTTGACGGCGCGATCGCATCGGCGGCGTTGCGCAGCGCCTGATAGAGCCGGTCGAGCTGGGCCTTCACCGTGCGCAGCCCGTCCTTGGTGAAATCCAGCGGCTGGCGATAGTGCGCGCTGAGCAGCAGCAGGCGGATGGCTTCGCCCGGGAATTCCTCGAGCAGCTCGTTCACGGTGAAGAAATTGCCCAACGACTTGGACATCTTCTCGCTTTTGGCGACGATGAAGCCGTTATGCATCCAGTAGCGCGCCATGAGCGGCGTACCGAACGCGCAGCGCGACTGGGCGATCTCGTTCTCGTGATGCGGGAAGATCAGGTCGATGCCGCCGGCATGGATGTCGAAGGTTTCGCCCAGAAGCTGCCCGCTCATCGCCGAGCATTCGATATGCCAGCCTGGCCGGCCGCGGCCCCACGGGCTCTCCCAGCCCGGCTGCTCCGGTGTCGAGGGCTTCCACAGCACGAAGTCGGCCGGATCCTTCTTGTAGGGCGCCACATCGACGCGGGCGCCCGCCACCAGCTCGTCGCGCGTGTGGCGCGACAGCTGCCCGTAGTCGGCCATGCTGGGGACGTGGAACAGCACGTTGCCTTCGGCGGCATAGGCATGTCCGCGCGCAATCAGCCGCTCGATGATGGCGATCATCTGCGCGACGTACTGCGTGGCCCGCGGCTCGACGTCGGGCGGCAGCGCGCGCAGCTTGGCCATGTCGCGCTGGTAAGCCTCGCCCGTGCGCCGGGTCAGCGCGTCGATCGGCTCGCCCGACTCGCGCGAACGGACGATGATCCGGTCGTCGATGTCGGTGATGTTGCGCACGTAGGTGACGCGCGGGTAGCGGCGCTTCAGCAGGCGGTAGAGCACGTCGAAGACGACGACGGGCCGCGCGTTGCCGATATGCACGTTGTCGTAGACGGTCGGACCGCAGACATACATGCGCACATGCGCGGGATCGAGCGGCGCGAAGTCTTCCTTGCGGCGCGTGAGCGTATTGTAAACAACGAGGGACATGGCCCCCTCACTCCCGGAAAAACAATGACGTGCGTGATCGATCGGCCACGGCGGGCCGGCGACTCACATACATCGCGCACTGGCCATGAGCCAGCGCCGGGACGGGAAGACCACAGAGATCATAGGGGAAGCTTATAGCACCGAAACCGCGGCCGCACAGGGGCTTATTGGCCCGATTGTCCTTACGCCGCCTCCCCACGCAGCCGCGCGGCCGACCGGGGATAGCCGATCAGCGGCAATAGCCGGGCCATTTCAGGTCCCTGCTCGCGGGCGGTCAGTGCCAGGCGCAACGGATGGAACAACGCGCGCCCCTTGCGACCGGACACCGCCGACAACGCGGTCGTCCAGGCCTTCCAGGTCGTTTCGTCCCAGGGCTCTGCCGGCAGCGTGGCCAGCGCCTGTACCAGAAAGCCCGGTTCTTCGATGACGGGCTTCAGGGGTCCCTGCACCACCGGGACCCACGTCACGGCATCGGCCACCCGCGCCAGGTTGCCGCGCACGGCGAGCCAGAACGCGTCCCCCAGCTGAGCCGTTGCGGCATCCAGCTGAGGCCGGACAATATCGAAAGGCAGGCCGTGAACCGTGCGCTGGCTCAGCGCACGCAGCTCGTCTTCGGCAAATCGCGCCGGTGCGCGACCAACACGCCCGAAGTCGACCGTGTCGATCAACGGCTGCAGCGAACCCATGGGCTCGACCGGATCGGCCGTGCCCAGCCGCGCCAACAATGCCGAGACGGCGAGCGGCTCGATGCCCTGCTGGCGCAGGTCGGCGAGCGACAACGAGCCCAAACGCTTGCTGAGGCTGCGGCCGTCGGCGCCGACCAGCAGCGGCAGGTGCGCAAACGCGGGCGGCTCGGCGCCTAGTGCCCGGAAAAGCTGGATTTGCGTGCCGGTGTTGGTGACGTGATCCTCGCCGCGGATCACGTGCGTGATGCTGAACTCGATGTCGTCGACGACCGAAGGCAGCGTGTAGAGATAGCTGCCGTCGGCGCGGATCAGCACCGGATCGCTTTGGCTGGACTCATCGATGTGCTGCGGGCCGCGCGCGAGATCGTCCCAGCGCACGTCGCCAGGCTCGAGCAGGAAGCGCCAGTGCGGCTTGCGGCCTTCCGCCTCGAGCCGGGCGCGATCGGCATCGCTCAGCCGCAGCGCGGCGCGGTCGTAGATCGGCGGCCGCCCCTGCGCCAGCAGGCGCTTGCGCCGGAATTCGAGTTCCTCGGGCGTTTCATAGCAGGGATAGAGCCGAGCGGCGGCGATCAGTTGGTCGCGTGCCGCATCATAGGCACCGAAGCGCGCCGACTGGCGCTCCAGCCGATCCCAGTCCAGCCCGAGCCAGCGCAGGTCATCCTGGATGCCCTGGGCGAAGGCCTCGGTCGAGCGCTCGCGGTCTGTGTCATCAAGCCGCAGCACGAATGAACCGGCCTGGCGGCGGGCGAAAAGCCAGTTGAACAGGGCCGTACGCACGTTGCCGACATGCAGCCGCCCGGTGGGGCTGGGCGCGAAGCGGACAATGGGCGGTGCGGTCACGGATATCACGGCCGGGTGCGAAACGATCGGGGCGTCTAGATGCCCTTTTCGGTTCGGCCTCGCAAGCCGGTCGCCCGCGGCCCGATGCTGCGGATGACAGCACAGCGCATTTTTCCTAACCTCCGCCCGCGCAATGAAACAGGGAGTGAACGCGAATGCAGCGGCGTGACGTTTTGGGCCTGCTGGCCGGCATGGCAACGACCCTCACGGTGCCGGCGACCGGCCAGGCCCAGGGCAAGTATCCCGACCGGCCTGTCCGGCTGGTAATCCCGTTCCCGCCGGCCGGACCCACCGACATCATCGGCCGCATGGTGGCGGAAAAGCTCACGTCAGTCCTCGGCCAGCAGATCGTGGTCGACAACAAGGCGGGCGCCGCGGGATCGATCGGCAGCGCCGAAGTCGCCAAGGCCAAGCCCGACGGATACACGCTGTTGTTCGCGACGTCCTCGACGCACGCGACCAACCCGTCGACGTTCGTCAAGCTGCCCTACGATCCGGTCAAGGACTACGCCCCGGTGGCCCTGATCTGCGTCAACCCGCTGGTGCTGGTGACGCATCCGTCGATGCCCGACACCCTGCCCGGCCTGATCGACCTGATGAAAAAGAATCCGGGCAAGTATTCCTACGGTTCGTCGGGAACGGGCGGCATCACGCATTTCGCGGGCGAGATGTTCAAGACCATGGCCGGCGGCCTGCAGGTCGAGCACGTGCCCTATCGCGGCTCCAATCCGGCGCTGCAGGACACGCTGGCAGGCAACGTTGCCTGGATGTTCGAGACTGTCAGCACGACCTTGCAGCACCACCGCACCGGCAAGCTGCGCATTCTGGGCTTCGCGCACGCCAAGCGCGCCGCCATCGCACCCGACATCCCGACCATCATCGAGGCCGGCCTGCCGGGCTACGAGGCCTACACGTTCAACATCATCATGGCGCCGGCCGGCACGCCGCAGCCGATCATCGACACCCTGCACGCCGCCTATCGCAAGATCATGGCAGATGCGGCGTTGATCAAAGGCCTCGATGACATCGCCGCCGTGCCCTATGTCGATTCAACGCCGGCGCTGGCCGCGAAGTTCGTCACCGACGAAATCGCAAAGTGGGCGCCGGTCATCAAGGCGACAGGCACGAAGATCGAGTGAATACCCTCCCCCACGCAGTGGGGGAGGTGGCCGAAGGCCGGAAGGGGAGCCGACGAGGTCTCTGTTACAAAGATCACCACGGCTCCCCTCCGCCCCCCGACGTTTCGACGCTTCGCGTCGAAACGTCGTATCGGGGCACCTCCCCACTGCGTGGGGAGGGCAAGGCTTTATCCGCGGAACGCGTTGGTGATCGGGTAGCGGCGGTCGCGCGAGACGGCGCGACCAGTGATCTTCACGCCGGGCGGCGCCTGGCGGCGTTTGTACTCGGCCATCTCCAGCATGCGCCAGACTCGCTGCACCGTGGCGGGATCGTAGCCCTCCGCCTCCAGTTCTTCGGTGGCAAGATCGCGCTCGATCAGGCCTTCCAGGATCTTGTCGAGCAGGTCGTAGGGCGGCAGCGTGTCCTGATCCGTCTGGTCGGGCTTCAACTCGGCCGACGGCGGCTTGGTGATGATGCGTTCGGGGATGACGCGACCGCCGGGGCCCATCGCGCCTTCGGGATGCGTTCCGTTGCGCCAGTGCGAGAGTTCGAAAACAGTGGTCTTGTAGACGTCCTTCAGGGCGTTGTAGCCGCCGCACATGTCGCCATAGAGCGTCGAGTAGCCGACCGCCATCTCCGATTTGTTGCCGGTGGTCACCACCATGTGGCCGAACTTGTTGGAGATCGCCATCAGGGTGAGCCCGCGCGCGCGAGCCTGGATATTTTCTTCCGTCGTGTCGGCGGCGCGGTTGCCGAATACCGGCTTCAACATGTCGCCGAATGCCTTCATCGCCGGCTCGATCGACACGATGTCATAGCGTATGCCCATCGCCTCGGCGCATTGGGCCGCGTCCTCCAGGCTGTCGCGGCTGGTGTAGGGTGACGGCATCATCACGGTGCGCACGCGGTCTGCGCCCAGCGCATCGACCGCCACCGCAGCCGTCAGCGCCGAATCGATGCCGCCCGACAGCCCGATGATGACCCCGGGAAAGCGGTTCTTGTTCACGTAGTCGCGCAGGCCCAGCACCATGGCCTGGTAGATCGATTCCAGCCGTGACGGCGCCGGCTGCATCAGGCCAGGCACGCAGTCCCACTTGCCGTCGGTGCCACGGCGCCAGGTCGTCGTGACGACGGCTTCGCGGAAGCTGGGCAGCGCCACGCGCAAGGCGCGGTCGGCACCGATCACGAACGAGCCGCCGTCGAAGATCAGCTCGTCCTGGCCGCCGACCTGGTTGACGTAGCAGAACGGCAGCCCGCTCTCGACGACGCGCGCCACGCCCAGCTGCACGCGCCGCTCGGTCTTGTCGACCTCGTAGGGCGAGCCGTTGGGCACCAGGATCAACTCGCCGCCTGTCTCGGTGATGCACTCCACGACATCCGGCGTCCACACGTCCTCGCAGATCGGCACCCCGATGCGCACGTCGCGGAAGATCAGCGGCCCCGGCATCGGACCTGGCGCGAACACCCGCTTCTCGTCGAACACGCCGTAGTTCGGCAGGTCGACCTTGAAGCGCTTGCCGGCGATCTCGCCCCGGTCGAGCAACAGGACGGCATTATGCAGCTTGTCGCCCTCGCGCCAGGGCGTGGTGACGAACAATGCCGGCCCGCCATCGGCGGTGTCGGCGCGCAATTCGTCGACGGCTTCGTGCAGGCGCCGCTGGAACGCCGGCTTGAGCACGAGGTCCTCGGGCGGATAGCCCGACAGCACCAGCTCGGAGAACACCACCGCGTCGGCGCCCTGCTTGGCCGCCTCGGCACGCGCGGCCCGCACCTTGGCAAGGTTGCCGGCGACGTCGCCGACCGTCGGGTTGAGCTGGGCAATGGCGATGTTCAGCGAGTCCGTCATTCGTTCACTCTATGATCTCGACGCCCGACGACAAGGGTGCGTCGCTTGATACAATGACACAGCAAGTCTGGCCACCCACCGCCGTCACTTATGCTATATATGAGCATAAGGGTCCATCAAAACCGCTTCTTCCCATGCATGGCTGCCATGGGAAGAAGCGGCGACAGAAGCGGGTCTAGCGGCCGAAACCGGGCAGGTCGGGTGGCGGGTAGTAAGGCCGATCACCCAATGCCTTCACGCGGGCCCAGAAGTCCGGTCCACCGGCATTGCCGACCGCTTCCAGGTCGGCGGCCTGGCGCCACATGTTCCAGGAGTCGGGATGCAGCCGGCTGGCTTCGGCCAGGTGGCGGACGGCCTCGGCGTCCTTGCCGTGCCGGCGCAGCCACGTGCCGAGCCGGAAGTGAGCATGGGCCAGGGCGATGTCAGGCGTGATCCGCGGCTGCTTGTCGCGCGCCGCATCGGCCGGCAGCGCATGCTTGCCGGTCAGCACCCAGTCCTTCACGGCATCGAGATAGGCCTTGCGCGCCGCGAGACGGGCAGCCTGGTCCTCGGGCGCCATGGTCCGGGTCTTCAGGTCCATGCGGCGGAAATGGTCGGTCGAGCCTGCCGTCTCGGCCGGGCGCACGACGCGGCCGGCCTCGTCGATCCAGACCGCCTGCGGCACATTCACCATGCCGTAGAGATCAGCGACCCGGTGATTGGCATCGATCAGGGACCAGTAGGTGGGCTTCGCCTGCTCGATCCATTGGCGCGCCTGCTCGGTTCCCCGGCTGTCCTCGGCGACGGCCACGACCATGAAATTGCGATCCTTCAGTTCCTCATACAGTAACTGCCACACGGGCAAGTCGAGACGGCAGCCTCACCAACTGGCCCAGGTCGTGAGGAACACCTTGCGCCCACGCAGCGCTGACAGCGTGTGCGGCGCGCCTTCGAGATCAGGCAGCGTGAAATCCGGCGCCTGGAGATCGGCCAGCGCGTCGTTGCGCGCATCGGCGCCCAGGCCCAGCACCCACGTCTCCGCCGCATCATCGTGCAGCACGGGATTGCCCAGGCGCCACCAGAACGCAGCGACGTCCACCTGGCCGTCGCGTGTCGCCTGAGGCGCCAGGGGCACGCAGGCGTCATCGCGGCACATGCCTTCCGGCTTCAACGTCCAGCCCGTGACGCGCTCGGCATCGGCTGCCGTCAGCCACAAGCCATCGACGGCCGTGGCGACGTGCTCGTCCGCTTCAGTCAGTATGGTTGCCATCATTTTCCTCCCACGCATGGTTCCACAGTCAACAGTACCATGCGCAGCGCACGATCGACCTTTCCCGCACACAATCGTGACAATGCACCCGGTGCTTTCACGTCCGGCGATGGCACGATAGGTCTATCGATGCCCGCTCTCCCTCCCGCCCCATCGGCCCCGGCACCACCCGCCAGCGCGCTCACACTGCCGACTTTCAGGCTGTTTCTCAGCGCATCCACCGCCGCCTCGTTCGCCGGCCGATCGCTGGCCGTCGTCATCGGCTTCCAGGTCTACCAGCTGACCCGCGATCCCCTGGCCCTGGGTCTGCTCGGCCTTGTCGAGGCAATACCAGCCCTGTCACTGGCCCTGTTCGGCGGCTACGTGGCCGATCAGTACAACCGCCGCACCATCACGCTGCTCACCCGCTTCCTGTCGATGCTGTGCGTGGCGGCGCTCGCCCTGGTGTCGCTGTCCGGCGCGGCGACCAGCGTCTGGGCACTCTACGCCGTGATCTTCGTTGCCGGTATCGCGCGCGGCTTTGCCGAGCCGGCCTTCTCCGGCTTCGAGGCGCAGGTCGTGCCGCGCGCGCAGGCCGTCAACGGCGGCGTCTGGCTCAGCAGCACCAGCGCGATGGCCGCGGTGCTGGGTCCCGCGGCCGCCGGGTTCGCCTATGACGGCCTTGGTCCGGTCACGACATACGCCGTCATCGCCGCGCTCTATGGGTTGTGCTGGCTGGCAATACTCGCCCTGCCCCGACCGCCGACCGTCCGTACCGGCGCACGCGATCCGGTGTGGCAGAGCATCGGCGAAGGCGTGCGATTCGTTTTCGGCAGCCAGGTCTTCCTGGGCGCCATCGCGCTCGACCTGTTTGCCGTGCTGTTCGGCGGCGCCA
This sequence comes from Vineibacter sp., assembly GCA_035279205.1. Lineage (GTDB taxonomy): Bacteria > Pseudomonadota > Alphaproteobacteria > Reyranellales > Reyranellaceae > Vineibacter. The sequence goes on along the minus strand of DATEIF010000277.1, from coordinate 3,918 downwards.
TGGCACTGATGCCCCTCTTCGCGCTTGATCTTCTGCAGGTCGGCGCCACCGGGTTGGGTTTCCTGAATGCCGCACCGGCTGTCGGTGCGTTATCGGTGATGCTGTGGTCGACGTGGCGGCCGCCCGTGGCCAAGGCCGGTCGCAACCTGATGCTGGCCGTGGCCGGCTTCGGGGTCACGATGATCGTGTTCGGCCTGTCGCAGAATTTCTATCTATCGCTGGTGGCGCTGATGTTCAGCGGCGCCTTCGACGGCGTCAGCGTCGTGATCCGACGCGCCATCCTGCGTCTGCTGTCACCCGACCACATGCGCGGCCGCATCGCGGCGGTGAACACCGTGTTCATCGGCTCGTCAAACGAGATCGGCGCGCTGGAAAGCGGCGTCGCCGCCAGCCTGCTGGGCGCGCGTCCCGCCGTGTGGCTGGGCGGAATCGTCACCTTGCTGGTGGTCGCCACCGCAGCCTGGCGCGCGCCGGACCTGCGCCGCCTCAGGATCAGCGCCTATCCTCGATCGTGATCACGTTGCGGCCGCCATGCCCTGGCGCGTGATGGGCACGAAATCGTAGTCGCCGATGCCCTGCAGGATCAGGAAGGTCGCCGACACCTCGCCGTCATTGACGACGAGGTGCGGTCTTCCCGCGCGCGCAGTGTAGGTCTCCCCCGGACCAAGCCGGACATCTTCCTTGGGCTGTTGCAGGAAGACACGGATGCGGCCTTCGAGCACATAGAACGTGTCGGCGACGTTGGTGTGATAGTGCCACGGCACCTTCTGCGTCGGGCTGATCTGCAGCTCGCTGATGCGAAAACCCGGTCGCTCCGCGTGTCGGGCGCGGCGCTCGACCTCATAGAGATGACTGGCGTCCTTCACTGCTTCCATGGCCTGCCTCCTCGGACACCGAACATTGCGCAGTGACTCAAGCTTCAAGTCACGATTTATACTCCCCTCCGCAACGCGCGTATATTGGAGCACTCACGATGATCGGCGGGATCCGCATCCTGGCATTGCTGGCTCTGTCGGTGCTGTCAGGCCCGGCGGCAGCGGATTTCCAGGCAACGATGGACGCTCTGACCAAGGATCTGCCGGCAGACGCCAAAGCCCTCGTCTATCGCATCGTCGATTGCGACCACTGGAGCGGCGAAGAGCCCTATGATGCCGATCGCAGGGCGCAGATCGAGCGGGCCATCGCCGAGCTTGGTTGCACAACCCTGCCGCGCGACGAAGCCGCGCTGCGCCGGCGTTACGCGGCGCAGCCTCGGGTGATCGAGGCTTTCGATCGCGCCCACAAGGTGGAGTGACGATCAGAGCGCCGGCGTCTTCACCGAGCGGTTGCGATGGAGGAACTCGCGGCCGACCTTGACCCGCGGCACGCCATCATACTCGACGATGTCGGCGGTGGCGTAGGTCTCGGTCCAGTTCGACGGCAGGAACGAGCCCGATCCCACGACATCGATCGGCGCGCCGGCTTCGGCCATGACACGGCACTTGGCCGGCCCGAAGCCGGACGAGGCGACGATCCGGACCTTGTCGAAGCCCGCCGCATCGAGCTTCTCGCGCACATGGAAGAGCGCCGCGGCCGACACACCGGTGCCGACCAGATGGCGCAATTCTTCCTCGGTGCGATAGCCGCGAATGGATTCGGGCGCATGCCGTTCCATCACGGCGTAGGACGCCTGAGGATCAAGGCCTTCGACGTAGCGGCCGCCGGTGGTATCGAGGCGGATCGAGAGCTGGCCGGATGACGCCAACTCGGGAAAGCGCCGGGCGACGGCCAGCGAATCCGCCACTTCCTTGGCGAAGAAATCGACCAGCACGGTCATCGGCTCGCCGGGGAACGTCTCGTGATACATCTCGGCGGCACGCAAGGTCGAGCCGGCATAGCCGATCAATGCGTGCGGCATTGTGCCCATGCCCTGGTCGCGGCCGAAGAAGTGCGCCGTCGAATGGGTGGCGTTGCCGATGAAGCCGACGGCGTCGAGCTTGCGCTGGGCGCGGCCCGAGCCCACCGACGCGGCGTAGGCCATCATTTCCGCCATCTCGGCGCCCGCACAGTGGCGTGCGTCCATGGCGAGGAATGCCGTCTTGGGCATCTCCGCGCACATGGTGTAGGCGTTATAGGCGGCGACGCAGGCCGGGCCGAGCTTCTGCAGGAAGATCGTCTCGAGGTCGACCAGGTGGTAGAACGAGCCGGTGATGTACATGATCGGCTCGCCGGCCCCGACCCATTTGCCCTCGGGATAGCGCAGGTCGATCTCGACTTCGGCACCGCGCGCCTTGGTGAGCTCCTGCAGCCAGTCGAGCGCCAGCCGCGGTGCGCACACCACGGGCCGCCGCATGAAAATGGCGTAGGTGACGGTGCAGTCGCCGAACTTGCCGATCACACCCTTCGTGCGATTGAAGTAGTGATCGGTGTAGCGCGAAACGTCCGGATTTGCCGGATGCATCGTGCCCTCCTCCCCTGAGATGATGCTCTGGCGCGACCGCGTATCACTTCCCCGGTGTGCCGCTGCGCTCGCGCGCAACACGCTCGGCCTTCAGCCCTTCGGCCAGCAGGAACGCCAGCTCCAGCGCCTGGCTGGCATTGAGCCGTGGATCGCACTGCGTCTCGTAGCGCGCCGTCAGCCCATCGACGGTGATGTCGACGGCGCCGCCCACGCACTCGGTGACCTCCTGGCCGGTCAGCTCGAAATGCACGCCGCCCGGATGCGTGCCCTCGGCGCGATGGGCCTCGAAGAACGCCCGCACCTCGCGCAGGATCGCATCGAAGTAGCGGGTCTTGAGCCCATTGGCCGCCTTCACCGTATTGCCGTGCATGGGATCGCACGACCATACGACCTTGCGGCCCTCGCGATGGACCGCGCGCAGCAGCGCCGGCAGCTTGGCCGCCAGCGTGTCGGCGCCCATGCGGGTGATGATCGTGATGCGGCCGGACTCGTTCTTCGGGTTCAGCACGTCGAGCAGGCGCATCAGGTCATCGGCCGACATATCGGGGCCGGCCTTGAATCCCAGCGGGTTCTTCACGCCGCGCAGGAACTCGACATGGGCGCCGTCGGGCTGCCGCGTGCGCTCTCCGATCCACAGCATGTGGGCGCTGCAGTCGTACCAATCGCCGCTGGTCGAATCGACGCGGGTCAGTGCCTGCTCGAAGGGCAGCAGCAGCGCTTCGTGGCTGGTGAAGAAATCGGTCTCGGCGATCTGCGGCGTCGTGGCCGAGGTGAGACCACAGGCGGCCATGAAGGTCAGCGTCTCGTCCAGGCGATTGGCGAGGTCGGCATAACGCGCCGCCGCCGGCGAGGTGGCGACGAAGTCGAGGTTCCAGCGATGCACCTCGTGCAGGTCGGCATAGCCGCCCTGGGCGAACGCGCGCAGCAGGTTGAGCGTCGCTGCCGACTGGTTGTAGGCCTGCACCATGCGCTCCGGATCGGGCCGGCGCGCCTCGGGCGTGAACTCGAAGCCGTTGACGTTGTCGCCGCGGTAGCTCGGCAGCTCGACGCCGCCCACCACCTCGGTGTCGGATGAGCGCGGCTTGGCGAACTGGCCGGCGATGCGGCCGACTTTCACCACCGGCATGCCAGCACCGTAGGTCAGCACCACCGCCATCTGCAGCAGCACCCGGAACATGTCGCGGATGTTGTTGGCGCTGAAATCGACGAAGCTCTCGGCACAGTCGCCGCCCTGCAGCAGGAAGGCATTGCCGTCGGCCACCCGGGCCAGCGCCGTCTTCAGGCGCCGGGCCTCGCCGGCGAAGACCAGCGGCGGGTAGCGACGCAACCGAGCCTCGGCGGCCTCCAGGGTGGCCTGGTCCTCGTAGACCGGCATCTGCCGGGCTGGAAAATGGCGCCATGAGTCCGGTGACCACGCAAACGACGCCACGCCCGCCGGCCGGGTTTCGGTCGGTTTGCGCTGCGACGCAGCCTGAATC
>DATEIF010000276.1:0-4720 GCA_035279205.1 Vineibacter sp. | reverse complement strand
ACTCGCAGACGGATGCGACCGGCAAGACGTGGTCGAGCCGCTCGCTGATGGCCTGCTACGATCAGGCCGCGGACGCGTTCGGCTGGTCGCGGCGCACCGCCGGGCTCGGTTCGATGCGCGACGGCGATTGGCTGATCGGCTGGGGCTGCGCCACCGCGTGCTACCCCACGTATATCGGCGCGGCCACGGCGCGGGTGCGTCTGTCGTCCAACGGCCAGGTGCGGGTGCAAAGCGCGTCGCACGAGATCGGCACCGGCATCCGCACCGTCGCGGCGCAGGCCGCGGCCGAGCAGCTAGGCGTTGATGTCGCCGCCGTCACGGTGGAGATGGGCGACACCGAGCTGCCGCCGGCGCCGGTGTCGGGCGGCTCGGTCAGCACCGCCAGCGTGTGCTCGGCCGTGATGAAGGCGTGCGATGAGATTCGCGACCGGCTCTTTCGCAGCGTCGTTACTTCCAACGATGGACCGCTGGCCGGCCGCAACCCTGCCGATCTTGCCCTGAAGGGCGGCAAGGTGGTGGCCGGCAACGGCATCGAGCAGGGATTGGCCGACGCCTTCAAGTCCCTGGGCGCCGGCGTCATCGAAGCGTACGCCGAGTTCGTGCCGCAGGGTGCGTCGGCCGACGCGGTGCAGTCGCTCTACCAGGGCAAGAGCACCCTGGTGGGCGGCGGGGAGGGCGAGAAGGTGATGTATGCCTTCGGTGCCGAGTTCGTCGAGGTCCGCATTCACGCCCGCACCCGCGAGATCCGCGTGCCGCGCATGGTCGGCGCTTTTGCCGGCGGCCGCATCATGAATACCCGCACCGCGCGCAGTCAGCTGATGGGCGGCATGATCTGGGGCCAGGGCGCGGCGCTGCACGAGGAAACGCAGATCGATCCGCGCCATGCCCGCACCGTCAACCGCGACCTGCAGGACTACCTGGTGCCGGTCAATGCCGACGTCGGCGACGTGCAGGTGATCCTGGTCCCCGAGGTCGACCGGGATGTCAATCCGGCCGGGGTCAAGGGGCTGGGCGAGCTGGGCAATGTCGGCACCAGCGCCGCCATCGCCAACGCCATCTATCACGCCACGGGCCAGCGCATCCGTCATCTGCCGATCCGCCTGGACGACCTGCTGGCGGCGTGACCGATCGCCGCCGCGATACCTCTCCCGGCGAGAGCCAGGGCATTCGCATATGGCGACTACCTCACCCTGAGGAGGCCGCGTAGCGGCCGTCTCGAAGGGTGGACTGTCGCACGGCCGTTGCGACAGCCGATGGAACGATCGAACGAGACTGTAGCCCATCCTTCGAGACGCTCGCGTCGCTCGCTCCTCAGGATGAGGCTGTGCGTGGCCATATGCGACAGCCCTGCCGCGAGAGCGGGGAGAGGTGTGTCACCGGCGTCGCGGCGCGAGGGCAATGTGGGTGCGGATCTTCTCTATGGCGATGCCGACAGCATCGACGGCGTCCATGATGCCGGCCACGTCGGCCTGCAGTTCCCTGGCCCAGAAACGCACTTCCTGCGCATCATCGATGTCGATGGATCGCATGTCGGCCTTGGCCTTCGAGAAGCGGCGCTCCGCCAGGGGGCCGGGCTGCAGCGCCGCGACGGGGTCGCTCGCCGGAAACGAATCGATCAAGGCCTGATCAAGCAGGGCATCGTCGTGTTGTCTCTGGCGGCGACTCATGGGGTGTCTCCTGATGCGGTCGCCGGCCGTCGGACGACAGGCCCGCGCGGCTTCTGCGTCCAGCCCCGCCACCACTCCTCGACGTAGGGGGCAAGCTCAAACAGGACGACAGCGGCAAGGAGCCCACCGACATAGGCTGCCGGCAGAGGCTCGTGCTTGAGCTCCAGGCCGAAGCGTGCCGGCTCCGTGCCGATCCCGAGCAGGGCGAACAGCTGCGGATAGTGCATCACGAAAATGAAGCTCAACGCCATGAAGGGCAGCGCTCCGAGGTAGTTGTGGACATGCTGCTCGGCGGGACCCACACGGCGACGCGGCAATGCGTAGCGCAAATCCCAATGGGCGGTGGCTTCATGCGCCACGAAGGCGACGATCGACAGCGCCAGGATGAGCGCGTTGATCTCGAACAGCAGCGCCAGCAGGATCGGGGTGCCGACCTCGACAAGCATGAGCAGATGAATGGCCGACTCCTTCCAGCCGCTCGTCGTCTCGATGTGCGACGCCCGATGGCAGAGCCAGTCGGCCATGCCTGCCGCCAGCCAAAGCGGCATGACGACGTAGAGCAGGTAGGTTTGTGTCGCTGCTGCGATGTCCATGACGCGCGCGGTTGTTCATCATGGGGAACGCTGACGCCCGGTCCGTGTTGCGCCGGCCTCCCATTTGCGCCTGCGAAATTTCTCAGCGGCGCTGTTTTTGCACGGAAACGAAAACATCAAATGATGCGGACAACGGCCACCGACACTTGTCGTCCGGCGTGACAGTGACCAACATCGCCTTGTCGGTTCAGCGAGCAGCCTGCGTGGTATGCGCTCACGCCATAACGGACCTTCACATGAGCATGCGCACGTTTAAAAAGCCCGCCGAGTGGGGCATCGGGCCCGGCCCCGCAAGACTGTGTTCGATCGATGATGCTCTGATTGCCGTCGACATGTGGCTCGGACTGACGCCGTCACGGCCCGAAACCAGGCGCGAGCGCGAGTTGATGCTGACGCTGCGCGACCTGCTGGCCGTCATACCCGGCAAGCCTGCACCGGCCGACCTGTTGTCGGCGAAGCGCGCGATCAAGGGAATGGTGAAGTACGCGCGCAGCCGCGAGGCGCACAGCGCGCGGATCATTTCGCACCCCAGTCGCCGTCTCGGTGCCAGGCAAAGCGCTGCACCCGGGATAAGATGATCTGAAGCTGACGGCAGGGACACAGTGATGTCCCGGTCAGTCGCGGCGCGTGGGAACCTTGGGGCGACTGCGGCGTCTGGCATTCGTGCGCCGCTCCAACTCCCGGCGCCAGCCTCTCTGCGAGGGGTCGACCGCCGCACCGCCCTCTCCCCCCGGTGCGGCGGTCTTCGCAGCTCTACCGAATGAATCAGGCCGCAGACCGCTTGTGGCCGTGCCGGCGCGCACGGGTCCGCGCGGCCTTGCGGGCGGCGGCGCTGCGTGCGGCGCTACCTTTCGTGCGCACGGCCTTGCGCGCCGCGGCGGCACGCTGAGAGGCGGTCCGACGGCGGGCGGCACCGCGGGTCTGGCGCGACAATGCCGTGCGTGACGCCGCGGTGCGCGGTTCGCCCTTCAGCACTTTTTTCACCGCCCGTGCCACGCGCGGCCGGCGCTTGGGCGTGCGCCGGCCCTGGCCGACGGCATAAGCATAGCTGGCGGAACGGCGTGTGCGCGATTTCGTCCGGCCGCGCTTGGGTGGCGGCAGATCGACGCCGGCACGCCGGGCCTCGGACAGGCCGATGGCGACCGCCTGCCGGGTCGAGCGCGCGCCGTGCGCGCCACGGCGGATCTTGTGAACTTCCTCACGCACGAATTCGCCGGCCTGGGTCGTGGCCGACTTGCCGCGGCGCTTGTCGCGGCGAGCTTTCTCGATGGTCCGTTTATCGGGCATGGCATGCTCCAAAGGCTGACCGGCACGACGTGCATGGTCACGACGTGCCATCCCTTGGGCTGAACGCACGTAGGGGCGGATGGATCCCGAGTGGATCTTGCGGCGGTCCGATCAGACTGCCGAGCACAGCGAGGGACCTAGAGCGGTTTCATCGTTTGACGGAAGCGGTAGGTCGGCCACGCCCGTCATCCTGAGCGCAGCGAAGGATCTTGCGGTGTTGATACCAACGCTGTCGGCGCTGATACTTCATCAGTGCCGACACTCTTTGAGCGATCTACCGCAAGGTCCTTCGCTGCGCTCAGGACGACGGCAGTGGCTGATTCCATCGAGCGATGAAGCGCTCTAGGCGCCGCTCCTAGATCCCTCGCTACGCTCGGGATGACAGTCGCAACTCATATTTGAGCGATAGCCGGTACTAGAAGCGCAGGGTGAGGCTGCCCTTGACGGCGTGATCTTGCGCGCTGCTGGCGAACTGGCCGCTGTAGGCGACGCCGAACCTGGCGTAGTTCGTGACGTCGATATCGACGCCCGCTTCGACGATCAGGCTGTCGCGCGCAATCGGCACGCCGACGACGGTGAAGGGGTTGCCGCCGGCGCGGAAGGCGAGGCGTTGTTCCGGCGTCACGTCACCGAAGGCATGACGCCAACCGAGCGTGCCGCGTAGGGTCACCGCCGTCGTGTCGGACGGCGCCGTCACGGTGGCGGCCGCGCGCAGGCCCAGGGTGCTGAAGCCCATGTCGAAGGCCTGGCGACGACCGGTGAGGGCGGCGGCACCGCCGGACTCGTTGATGCGATCGCTGCGGTAGTTGACCCAGGCCAGCCCGGCGAAAGGCTCGAACGCCACGCGCTCCAGCGCGATGGCGTAGCCGGCTTCGCCGAATACCTGGGTGGTGCGGGCGTTGTAGTCGGCCTTCAGCCGGTCGGTGACGCCGGCGAAGGCGACACGGCGCGTGGTGCCGATATCGTGCCAGGTGAAGCTGGCGCCGGCGCGCAGGCCGAGCGCGCCGAGTTGCCCTCCGCCGTAGAGGGCGACGTGATAGTTGTCGCTGTTGCCGGACGAGGCACGGCTGTCGACATCGAAGGAGGCGCGGGTGTAGCCGGCGGCCAAGCCGACGCGCCAAGTGCGCTCGACGGTGGCATCGACACCGATCAGGAAGCCGCCCAGCGAGCGGC
>DATEIF010000275.1:0-2124 GCA_035279205.1 Vineibacter sp. | reverse complement strand
GCCGCCCCGATTCCGGTGCGGATCCATCCTGCAGGGAGCAACCCCATGACCAAGCAAGCCCTGATCGCCACCGCGATCTCGATTTTCGCCGCCGGCAACTTCGCCACCGCCGCCCACGCCGAGGGCGTGAAGTGTCACGGCACCAATGCCTGCAAAGGCCAGAGTGCCTGCAAGAGCACGACCAACGCCTGCAAGGGGCAGAATGCGTGCAAGGGCCAGGGCTTCACCGAGACGAAGGACTCTGCTGCCTGCACCTCCGCCGGCGGCAAGGTGATCTGAAGATCCTCCGATGATGCAGGCGTCGCACGGTCGCGACGCCTGCTGCGCGCCGAGCCATCGACGCGCCCGTCGTCTTCGTCAGCGACACATCGTTCGGATCGCTTGCCACTCGGCGTCGGTGAAGTCGGGAGCGCCGGTCGGCGGCCGGCGGGTAGCGGCGACACGCTCGGCGGTGGGCGGATGGTCCGACCAGATGCCGGCAATGGCGGCGGGATCGTGCGGCTCGATCTTCAGCAATTCCTCGAAGAAGCGCGACATGCCATCGGCACGCAGGCCGAGCTTCTCCAGGAGCGACACGCCCGTCGCATCGGCTTCACGCTCGAACGCCCGGCCGTTGCGCAGGGCAAGCAGGATCGTGCCGCCTGATCCAAGCGTGCTGATCTCCGAATAACCGCCGGTGATCGCCTTCAGGATCTGCTCGGTGCCGTACTGCCTCACGAGCCCCTTGATCGGGTGATAGTGCACGGCGTGGCCGATTTCATGCGCGATCACGCCGCCCAGTTCGTTGCCATTTGCTGCCCGATCGATCAGCGCGGAATAAAGGATGAGGATCCCCCCCGGCAGGGTGAAGGCATTGATCGGCCCACCCTTCACGACCCGGACCTTGATCGGCCCATCGTAGCCGCCGGCGACGGCGAGCTGACTCACGAAGTGATTGAGTGCCGTCAGGCCCTTCTCCCCCTGGCACAGGGGCCGCTGGCCCACGAGCTGGGCATAGACGCCCTCACCCATCCGCGCCTGCAGCCTGTTGGGCACCAGTGGGGCCAGCAGATCGCTGCCGGACTGCAGCGCGACCCAGAACAGCGCCACCGCCGCAGCCAGACCCACGCTGAACTGCAAGAGACGGCCCGCGGTCGAGGGTCTCTGCGCGCCGAGACGGGCAATCTCCGGCACGGTAGCGCCCAGCGCGCGGCGCTGCTCGGCGTCGTCGATCGCAAGCCTCGCCTCCTCGTTGCGGCGGACCAGCAGCGGTACCGCTTCATGCTCGCTATCGCCCAGCACGCCCAGCTCGACGATCGGCCAGCGCGCGACTAGGGCAGCGTTGGCAACATCGCGCAGGATCACCTCGCCGGGCGTCGCCACGACCGTGACCTCGCGCACATCAGCCGTCTTGCCGTCGTAGTAACGGCCGCGGATAGCGGAAGGCCCAAGCGACATCAGACGCCGCTCACGTCGAACATGTCGAGCAACCCTTCGCCGAAGCGCGGGCCCTTGTCGAGAGGCTGGCCGATCGCGCTGCCGTCGGGCGCACCGTAGAGCCAGAGCTCGTTTGCAATGAGGCGCAGCGTGCGATGCATCACCCACGGCCAACCAAGGCCAAAGCTCAGCAACACGATCAGGTAGTTCAGCACCAGATAGCCCCACATCTGCCGCGTCGAGATGCCGGTGGTGAAGAGAACATTGCCGGCGCGCGTGTGACTCACGAGGTAGCGGTAGAGATAGGCCCGCCACCAGCAACGCAGCGGCAGGATCATCACGCCGAACAGAATATAGGCACCGAAGGCCGCACCCGCGATCAGCAGGATCGTGCGCAATCGGCCGAGATCGCCAAGAGCCTTGATTTCTTCCTGGCCGAAGCCCGCCCGCTCGATGACGCCGCCAAGTGCGGCGGCCGCGATGCCGATCGCGACACCCCAGGCCAGGATGTTCAGGAAATAGAAGCCGACATAGCGGCCGTAGATATCGCCGACGTTGCCGGCGAAGTCGAAGCCCTGGGTTCCCACGCGTGCGTGGACGATGCGCGGTCGCGCGAGGTTCACCGAGACGACGGGCGTGAGCAGCCGCGCGGTCATGGCATTGGCGAAGTTGAGGAACGTCGCGCGTGCGCCGTAGCTCCAGGACGAG
>DATEIF010000274.1:0-7073 GCA_035279205.1 Vineibacter sp. | reverse complement strand
GCTCGCAGACGGCCAGCATACGATCGTGGCGCGCCAGACCGATGCCGCCGGCAATACCGGCACTGCGTCGCTCACCTTCACCCTGGCCACGGCGCCGCCGGCGCCGCAGCCGGGGGCGGCACCCGTCGTCACCGAGAAGCTGGTCAGCGACACCGGCGCGTCGTCGACCGACAAGATCACGTCGAACCCGGCGCTCAGCGGAACCGCCGATGCCGGTGCCGTCCTGCATTTCAGGGTCGACGGCGTGCCGATCGACGCCATCGCCACGGCCGACGCCAAAGGCAGCTGGTTGTTCACGCCCACCGGCCTGACCGATGGCGCGCACACCATCGAGGCGAGCGAGACCAATGCGGCCGGCGTCACCGGCACGGCCTCGCTTGTCGTCACCCTCGATACGCATGCGCCGGTCCCGGTCATCACCAGCGTGGTGCGGTCCAACGGACAAGCAACGGTGACCGGTACCACCGGCGAGGCCAACGATACGATATCGATCTACGACGGCAGCACCAAGGTGGGCGTCGCTGCCACCGACGCTGACGGCCGCTTCAGTTTCACCACGGCGGCCGCTACCAGCGCGGTCCACTCTTACGGCGCCGATGCCACCGACCTCGCCGGCAACACGGGATCCGCCGCCGGCAAGGTCATCCTGGGCAGTTTCAAGAACGACACGCTCACCGGCACATCGGGCAGCGATACCATCAATGGCGCCGACGGTGCCGACAAGATCACCGGCGGTGCGGGTGCCGACACGCTGAGCGGCGGCGCCGGCAAGGACACGTTCGTCTACACCGCCGCCGCACAGTCGACGTCGGCTGTTACCGACACGATCACCGACTTCCGGCCAGGCAGCGACAAGATCGATTTCACCGCCATCGCCGGCATCGCGGCCAACCGGGGCGTGCCGCAGTTCCAGGGCAACATCACCGGCAGCGGCAACCTGACGCTCAACGCGCACAGTGTCGCCTACGTGGAGGCGGGCGGCGCCACGCACGTGCTGGTCAACACGTCGAATGCGCCGCAGACCGTGACCAGCACCGACACCCACGCCGCCGACATGGAGATCGTGCTGCTGGGCGTCAATCTCGGTCTCACCGCCAGCGACTTTCAGCACTCATGACGTCCGAGCTCACGCGCCTGGTACGCTCCAGCGGGTCCTATCTGGGCACCGCCGCCATCTTCAGTCTCGCCATCAACCTGCTCTACCTGGCGGGCCCGCTCTACATGCTGCAGGTCTATGACCGGGTTGTGCCCAGCGGCAGCGCGCTCACGCTGCTGATGCTGACCCTGGCCCTGCTGATCGCCTACCTGGCCCTGGCCGGGCTCGACATCGTCCGCGCCCGTGTGCTCACGCGCGCCAGCGTGCGGCTGGACCAGCGCGTGGCGCCGCGCGTCATGAAGGCGATCGTCGATCATCCGGCCAGCGCCGGCGGCGCGCGCAGCCAGCTGTTGCGCGACTTCGACCATCTGCGCCAGTTCATCGGCGGCGCCGGCATCCACGCTCTGTTCGATCTGCCCTGGGCGCCGGTCTACATCGTCGTGATCGGCATGCTGCACTGGACGCTGGGCGCCTTCGCGCTGGGCTGCTGCGTGCTGCTGGTCCTGATGGCGCTGGTCAACGAATGGCTGGTGCGCGCGCCGCTGGCCGACGCCAATGCGGCGGCGGCGCGCAACTACAGTTTCACCGAGATGAGCCTGCGCAATGCCGAGGCGATCCGCGCCATGGGCATGATGGACGGGCTGCTGCGGCGCTGGGCGCGCGATCGCCACCGCATGTTGGATCGCCAGGTCGTGGCCTCCGACCGCGCCGCGACCGTGCAGGGCATCATGAAGTTCCTGCGCCTGTCGATGCAGTCGGTGATCCTGGGGCTGGGCGCCTGGCTGGTGATCGAGCGCAACGTGACGGGCGGCGCCATGTTCGCCGCCAGCCTCCTGCTGGGGCGCGCCCTGCAGCCGGTCGAGCAGATGGTCGGCAGCTGGCGCACCCTGGTCTCGTTGCGCGGTGCCTGGCGCCGGCTGGACGAGCTCTTCTGGGTCAGCGCCGCGGGCGCGCCGACCGTGGCGCTGCCGCGGCCGACCGGGTGCGTCACCGTCGAGGAGCTGACCTTCGTCACGCCGGGCAGCGCCAAGCCGCTGCTGCGCGGCGTGTCCTTCGACCTGCAGCCGGGTGAGGTGCTGGGTGTGATCGGCCCATCCGGCGCCGGCAAGTCGACCTTGGCACGCCAGCTGGTGGGCGTGCTGGCGCCCAGCGCCGGCGCGGTGCGGCTCGATGGCGCCGACGTCGGCCCGTGGGCGCGCGGCAGCCTGGGCCAGCATGTCGGCTATCTGCCGCAGGACATCGAGCTGTTCGCCGACAGCGTCGCGGCCAACATCAGCCGCTTCCAGCCGGGCGACGACACGGCGATCATCCGCGCCGCGCGCATGGCGGGCGTGCACGATCTGGTCCTGCGCCTGCGCCACGGCTACGACACGCAAGTGGGCGAGGGCGGCGCGGTGCTGTCCGGCGGCTATCGCCAGCGCCTGGCGCTGGCGCGCGCCGTTTACGGCGATCCCAGCCTGGTGGTTCTTGACGAGCCGAGCTCGAACCTCGACGCCGACGGCGACGTCGCGCTCGATCGCTGCATTCGCGAGCTCAAGCAGCGCGGCACCACGGTCGTGCTGATCTCCCATCGTCCGGGCACGATCGGCCTTGCCGACAAGCTGCTGGTGCTGTGGGAGGGCGCGGTCGTGCTGTTCGGGCCGCGCGCCGATGTCATGCGGCGTCTGGCGCCGCCGCCGAAGCTTCACGCGGTGAGGTCGGCATGACCGACATCAGCATCAGCCCGGCGCCCAGCGATTCCGGCTTCTGGTCGGCGGTCAGCGGCTGGCTGATCATCGCCGTGCTGTTCGGCGGCCTGGGCGGCTGGGCGGTCATGGCGCCGCTCAACGGCGCTGTCGTCGCCAACGGCGTGGTGAAGGTCGAGGGCAACCGCAAGAGCGTGCAGCATCTCGATGGCGGCATCGTCAAGGCGCTGCGGGTGAAGGAGGGCGACCGCGTCACGACGGGCGACGTGCTGATCGTGCTCGACGACACCCAGGCCAAGGCGGAGCTCGAGATCCTGTCCCAGCAGTACATCGTGCTGCGCGCCAGCGAGGTCCGCCTGCTGGCCGAGCTGGCCGGCGAGACGACCATGGTCATGCCGCCGGAGCTGGCGGCCAAGGCGTCCGATGCGTATGCCCGGAACATCTGGGCCGGCCAGATCCGGCAGTTCGACGCCCGCCGCGCCGCCATCGGGGGCCAGCGCAAGGTCATTGTCGAGAAGATCCACCAGCTTCAGTCGCAGATCGCCGGCGCCGAAGCCCAGGTGAAGGCTTATACCGAGCAGAGCGACTCGGTGCGCGCCGAAGCCCAGAGCATCGCGCCGCTGGTCGAGAAGGGGCTGCTGCCGCGCGCTCGGCTGCTGCAGCTGGAGCGCGCGGCGTCCGGCCTCGACGGCCAGATCGCCGATGCGCGCGCCAGCGTGGCGCGCTTCCGCCAGGCCATCGCCGAGCAGGAGCTGCAGATCACCCAGCTCAGCAACGACCGCATGGCCGAGGTCACCAAGGATCTGCGCGAGGTCCATGCCCGGCTGGTCGAGGTGCTGCCCAAGCGCACCAACGCCGAGGCGGTGCTGGGCCGCATGGAGATCCGCTCGCCCTATGCCGGCCGCGTCGTGGGCCTCAGCATGTTCTCCATCGGCGGCGTGATCCAGCGCGGCGAGCGCATCCTCGACATCGTGCCCGACGAGGGCCTGACGATCGACGTGCAGGTCGCTGTCGACGACATCAGCGACGTGCATCCCGGCGCCAGGGCCGAGCTGCACCTGACGGCCTACAAGCAGCGCATCGTGCCCACCGTCCAGGGCGGCGTCATCAACGTGTCGGCCGATCGGCTCAGCGATCCCAAGACCGGCAACGCGTATTTCGTCGCCTCGATCCGGCCCGATCTCGCCCAGCTCGCGGCGCTGCCCGGCATCCGCCTGCAGCCCGGCATGCCGGTAACGGTGATGATCCCGACCGAGACCCGCACCGCGTTCGACTACATCGTGGGCCCGCTGACGACCTCCTTCAGCCAGGCGTTCCGCCAGAAGTAGCCGCCCTGTCCCGTTCGTGCGGCTCTTGTCATCCTGAGTGAAGCGAAGGATCTGTTGAGCCGTCGACACGCACGGACTGCGGAACCTGATGCGTGTGCGTCATTGATGGTCTCGTGCGGACCATCGGTCCAGAGCGGTTCATCGCTTGATGGAATCAACCGCCGCTGTCGTCCTGAGCGAAGCGAAGGACCTTGCGGTGGATCGCTCAAAAGAGCGTCGGCACTGAGGAAATATCAACGCCGACAGCGTTGATACCAACACCGCAGGATCCTTCGCTTCGCTCAGGATGACGGGGGCGGCCGATCCGACCTTCCATCAAACGATGAACCGCTCTAACAGATCCTTCGCTGCGCTCAGGATGACAGGCCCCAATGCGCTTGCCTTGCTGTCGTGTACACTGGGCACGATCCAGCGGAACAATCACCCATGTTCAAGGTCACGGCTGCCGACATCGCCACCTACTTCGCCTTCGACCCGTTGCGCGAAGCGGACCTGCGTGCCGTCGATCGCATGATCCGGCGGGCGGCGCCGACGTTGAAACGCTGGTTCGTCACCGGCACGCCGTCAGGCAAGCCCGGTATGAAAATGACGATGATCGGCTACGGCCGCTTCACCTACACCGTGCAGTCCTCACCACAACCCATCGACTGGCCGATCATCGGCTTGGCCCTGCAGAAGAGCTATCTCAGCCTCTACCTGTCGGCCCGCCAGGACGGCGCGACGCTGCTGTCGTCCTACGCCGATCGCCTGGGCAAGGTGTCCGTCAGCAAGATCGGCGCGATGACGTTCGCGCATGCCGCCGACATCGATCGCGACGAGTTCGTGGCCATGCTGCGAGCCCTCGAGGCCGGTCTCGGGAACGGGCGCCTCGCGCTACGCTACGGGCGTGCGAAGGACCCGCCGTCGACATGATGGAAGAGGAAAAGCTGCACGTCCACCCAGGGGTTGACGCCGGCGCAGGCGGTTGCCGGGTACCGTCGGCGATGATGGCCGCGGATCCGGAGGTGGGTGATGCTGAGGGCAATCGCGTGTCTGGTGGCAATCGTTGCATGGCCGGCAACGGCGGGTGCGTCCATGCGATGCCAGGGACTGCCCACGGATGCCGCGCTCGTTGCCGGTGGCGGTGCGATCGTGACAGGCCAGATCATCGAGGCCGGTCGTGACGGCGCCAATCGCGACTCGGGCTGGGCGCGCCTCAAGGTGCTCGAACGCCGGGCCGGCGCGGCACCGGACATTATTCGCCTGTGGACCAACGATGGCATCGTATCGAACTTCTTCTTTGTTGTCGGCAAGACGCACACGCTGGCCCTCAGAGAACCATTCGGCGATGCGTTTGTGTCGCGATGTGATGGACGTTCCTCGCGATGAGCGATGATCCAACCAGACTGTCATCCCGAGCGTAGCGAGGGATCTCTTGCGAATGGAATCTCGGTTCACTACGCTCCGGATGGCGGTCTGATCATCGCGCTGCGGCGGCCATTGCCCGGTGTCCGAACCGCTCCCGGTACACCGCCGGCGGCACGCCCAGCCGGCGCTGGAAGGCGCGGCGCATGCGCTCCTCGTCGCCGAAGCCGCACAGGGTGGCGATGCGCTTGACGGCGCTGTCGCCGTCCTCGAGATGCCGGCATGCCGCCTCGAGGCGCAGGTCCTGCACCAGCCGCGCCGGCGTGCCGCCGTGGCGCTGCGCAAAGTGGCGCGCGAAGGTGCGCGCCGTCATGCCGACCGATCGCGCCAGGCTCTCGACGCCAAGATCGCCGTCGAGATTGCTCACGATCCACGCCGGCAGCTCGGCCAGCCGTGACTGCGGCGGTGCGGCGCCCAGGCGCGTCTGCGCGGCGAGCGCGCTGCTGAATTGCGCCTGGCCGCCCGAGCGGCGCAGGAACACCACCAGGTCTTTCGCCACGTCAAGGCTCAGCCGCCGGCCGTGATCGTCCTCGATCAGGGCCAGCGCCAGGTCGATGCCCGCGGTCATGCCGGCCGAGGTCCAGATCCGGCCGTCGCGCAGATAGATCGGGTCGAGCTCGATGCGCACCTTGGGATGCATGGCCCTGAGCGTCTCGACCTCGCACCAATGCGTCACCGCACGCTTGCCGTCGAGCAGGCCCGCTGCCGCCAGCAGGAAGGCGCCGTTGCACACGCTGCAGGTGCGCCGCGCCTGCTGTGCGGCGCGCCGGATCCAGTCGACCAGCGGCGTCTTGCGCGAGAAGGCCTTGGCCTCGGCGCCGCCGACCACGATCACGGTGTCCAGCCGTGCCGGCGCGATGGACCGCAGCGGCTGCGTCTGCATGACGATGCCGCAGCTCGTTCGGATCAGGCCGCCGTTCTGGGACAGGTAGACGAGGTCGTAGCCGCCGCCTTTGCCGCCCAGCAGGTGGTTGGCGACGCTGAACACCTCGGCCGGGCCGTTGAGGTTCAGCGACAGCGCCTGGTCGAACAGCACGAAGGCGATCGTGCGGCGCTTGGGCATGGCTCGATCCTTGGCAGAAAACGAGGGTTCGATGTCATACCTGACAACGCAGTGTTTGGCTACCTGGGGACCGCGGGCCTCCGGCCCGCATCGGCGCGAAGCGCCGAGCCATGAGCGGGCGAGACGCCCGCGGTCCCGGGAGAGCGGTATGGACGTCACAACCGCCAGGTCCACCCGCACGCGGCGCCCGCCGCCGGCGCTGCTGTCGATCCTCACGCTCACGCTGTGTGCCTTCGCGCTCACCATGGCCGAGTTCGTGATCGCCGGCATCCTGCCTGAGGTCGCCGCGGGTCTGTCGGTTTCCATTCCGGCCGCCGGCTACCTGGTCACCGCCTATGCGCTGGGCATGGCGGTCGGCGGTCCGGTCCTGACGCTGCTCACCGTCAAAATCCCGCGCAAGACGCTGATGCTGGCGCTGATGGCCATCTTCCTGGCTGGCAATCTCGCCGCGGCCGCGGCGCCCACGCACGCCATGCTGCTGGCGGCGCGCGCGGTCA
>DATEIF010000273.1:0-3377 GCA_035279205.1 Vineibacter sp. | reverse complement strand
GCTGCAATCCGTCAACGAAGAGCTGCAGACGGTCAATTCGGAGCTCAACGTCAAGGTCGAGGAGCTTGACCGGGCACACAACGACCTGCGCAACGTCTTCGACGCGACGCCCGTTGCGACGATCTTCCTGGACCAGCATCTGATCATCCGCAGCTTTACGCCGGCCGTCACGCGGATCTTCAACCTCATTTCGAACGACCGCGGCCGGCCGCTGACCGATATCGTCAGCCACCTTGCCGAGGCAGGCGACCTGCGGCGCGACATCCAGACCGTGCTCGAGACCGAGCGGAGTATCGAGCGCAACGTTCGTCATACCGACGGCAAGACTCATTATCTGATGCGCATCGTGCCCTATCGGGCAGCAGGCAACGTTGTCGAAGGCGTCCTGGTGTCTTTTGTCGATGTCACAAGCCTGGTCGAAGCCGAATCGCATCAGCGTATGCTGGTTGAGGAGCTGAACCATCGCGTGCGCAACATGCTGACGGTCGTCGGCGTCATCGCGTCGCAGACATTGGCCAGAAATCCATCGCCGGAGCAGTTCGCCGAATCGTTCATGGGCCGGATCAACTCGCTGGCGAAGTCCTACAGCTTGGTGTCGCGTCAGCGATGGGGTGACGTGTCGCTGCGCGACATCATCGACAACGAGTTGCATGCCCACCGCCAGGGAGACGGCAGGAGCATCAACCTGAGCGGTCCTGACATCCAGTTCGATTCATCGCGAGCCCTGGCCCTGGGTCTGGTGTTCCATGAGCTGGTGACCAACGCCGCAAAGTATGGCGCTTTGTCCACACCGGCTGGGCGCCTGAACGTCTCCTGGGTCCTTGATGGTGGGCAGGTCGTCGTCGCGTGGTCGGAGTCCGGCGGTCCGAGGATCCAGGCGCCGGGCAAGCGCGGCTTCGGCATGGAGCTGATCGATCGCCAGCTGGCAACCGGCTTTCACGGGCATGCCGCGTTCGACTACGCCGCCCACGGCCTGAACATCCGCATCGTCATTCCCCACGCCGCCATAGCACTGGCCGCGTCGAACTAGGACGCACCTGTCGTCCCTCGCACCGTGGTTCGATCCGTGAGCCCGGCATTCGCAGGGCGGAACCTGTTGATGCCTGCAGCGTTGGATTGCGGGAGGTTCCGTTCCCCGGACTCTCCTGGAAGGCAGTTCCCCCAAGCTGTCTTCCCTGCATGACAACTCGCCCCGCTGTACGCTTGCCGCATGCGGCGGGGCTTTTTTACGTCGGGCGTCAGGCCGGGAACCCCGCACCTATATCCCGTTAACTGGTTAGGATGCTTGACCAGGACGGGGCTCGCCATGGATCGTCTGCTGGAACGGGGAGGCTTTGTCGCGGCCTTCGCAGCCATCTACGGCATTTGGGGATCGACATACCTGGCCGTGGCGCTGGGGCTGAAGTCGCTGCCGCCGTTTCTGCTGATGGGCGCTCGCACGTTCGTTGCGGGCGTGATCCTGTTCTCTTTTGAGCAGTTGAGGCGACCCGGGCTGGCGCCGGCGTCCACGTGGGCATGGGCCGTCCTGAGCGGCGTGCTGCTGTTTGTCGGTTGCCATGGCGCCATGGCCTACGCTCAGCAGCACGTGCCCACGGGACTGGCCGCCGTGATGCTGGCCACGGTCCCGTTCTGGATCGTGCTGATCAATCTCGTCGTGCCGGCGGGCAGGCGTCCCGGTATGGCGAGCCTGTGGGGCCTGACACCGGGTCTCATCGGCGTGGCGCTGATCGCCTGGCAACGTGGCACATCAGGGCAGGCGGCAATCGATCCGGTGATGGTCCTGGTGCTGCTGGGATCGGCGTTCTCGTGGGCGGCCGGCACGGTCACAGCGCAGCGGCAGGGCAGCAGCACACCGGCGATCGCCTTCGCGTCGATGCAGCTGCTGGGCGGCGGCCTGGTCCTGCTGGCGATCAGTGCGGCGGCGGACGACTGGGGTGCCGTAGCGATCGGCGATATCTCATGGGCGTCGTGGGGGGCGCTCGCTTACCTCACCATCGCCGGATCGCTGGTCGCCTTCACCGCCTATGTCTGGCTTCTGGACCAAGCGCCGGCGCCCCTGGTCGCCACGTATACGTTTGTCAATCCGATCATTGCCGTGGCGCTGGGATGGCTGGTTCTGGGCGAGCAGCTGAGCTGGCCGTTCCTGCTGGGCTTCGCCCTGGTCGTCGGATCCGTCGTCGCGGTCTGGCGCATGGATCGTCCGGACGCGCACCATGAGGGCCGCTGTCCCGGGCGGCGGCGGCGCGCCGGGATAGCCCGCCGCTGGGGCCGCGACCTCGGAAGGCGAGGAGCGACTTCAGGTCGGCCAGGCGCCGCGCCGGGCAGCGAGTCGGCCGGGCGCATCTGAAGTTTGTCCAACCACGCGCCCGGCCTGGCCTTCTTTGTCCGACAAGGGTCGGCAAGCAGGTTGTCAGCGTAACGCACGACCGCCCCGCTCGTTGCATGAGAGCTGTCCGAATATCGGCGGTGAGCCTGGGTGAGTCGCGACAGGTGTGTCTAGTCCCAGAACGAGCGGGCGCCGTAGTAGCGGTCGACCGTTCGTCCATAGTCCGGCGTCCACTGGAAATCGTCGCCCGCGTAGGTGGGCGCACCTTCCAGGCGGCTTTTGTCGAGGTTCACGATGTAGCCGCCGCGGTCGTTGTCGTACCTCAGCTCGCTCCAGGGCAAGGGGTGATACTTCTCGCCAATGCCCAGGAAGCCGCCGAACGACATGATCGCATAGACGGCGCGCCCGCTTGCCTTGTCGAGCATGATGTGGTCGACCGCGCCGAGCTTATCGCCCTGGGTGTTGTAGACGCTGGTCCCTTCGACCTTGTCGGCGGCGATCAGGGGCCCGGATGTCATCTGGGCCTTGGCGTTCAGTGCTGCGGTCTTGCGGTCCATGGTCGGCTCCATTGCGGCTGCTGTGGAAGCAACGAGTCCCCGAAGGTCGCGGTTCCGGCTGGACGGCGCCCCACCGATTGGTGATGGAGCGGCCGGCCATGCCCGTCGCGCCGGCCGCGATCGCCATGGTACGCTGCGGCAAGCAACAATGCGTTCGATCCCCGGGGGTGCCTGATGCGGCGGTTTCTGGCAGCGGCCTGTGTGCTGGCGCTGGTGGCGGTCCCCGCCCGCGGTGCCGACGTCCTGCCGATTTTCGACGCCCACCTGCACTACAGCCATGATGCCTGGCAGAGCGTGCCGGTGGCGGAGGCCATCGCCATCCTGCGCAATGCCGGGCTGAAGCGCGCCATGGTGTCGAGCTCCAACGACGACGGCACCCAGCGGCTGTTCGCCGCCGCACCCGATCTCATCGTGCCCGAGCTGCGGCCGTATCGCACGCGCGGTGAGATCAGCACCTGGATGCGCGACGAATCGGTGATCGGCTATGTCGAAGA
>DATEIF010000272.1:0-2287 GCA_035279205.1 Vineibacter sp. | reverse complement strand
ATCCTGGCGCGCCTGCAGGCGCGCGCCGCCGATGAGCGCGTATTCCTGCACCTCTACCACGACCAGGCGCGCGCAGCGGCCGACGCAGCCGATGGCCGCGGACGCAGCGGCGTCTCCCTGGGTCCGCTCGACGGCGCGATCGTGTCGATCAAGGATCTGTTCGATGTCGCGGGCGAACCCACGACGGCGGGCTCAGTCCTGGATTTCCCGCCGGCCGCAAGCGATGCGACCGTGGTTCGCCGGCTGCGCCAAGCCGGCGCCGTGATCATCGGCAAGACCAACATGACAGAATTCGCCGCCACGGGGATGGGGCTGAATCCGCACCACGGCACGCCGGGCAATGCGAGCGATCCGACGCGCATTCCGGGCGGCTCGTCGTCGGGCGCCGGCGTTTCCGTCGCCGAAGGTACCAGCGAGATTGCCATCGGCAGCGACACTGGCGGCTCCGTGCGCGTGCCGGCGGCATTCAATGGCGTGGTCGGCTTCAAGCCGACGGCGCACCGCGTCCCGCAGCACGGTGTCTTTCCGCTGTCGTACAGCCTCGACTCGATCGGCCCGCTGGCCAGGACAGTCCAGGATTGTGCCGCTGCCGACGCCATCATGGCCGGGGACGAACCGCCGGCGCCCGCGCCGCTGCCGTTGAAGGATCTGCGCGTTGGCGTGCCGCGCGGCCGGCTGCTGGCGGACACCGAGCCCGTGGTGGCCGAAGCCTTCGAGGGTGGCCTGCGGCGCCTGTCGCGCGCCGGCGCCAGGATCGTCGACCACGACATCGAGGATCTGCTGGATGGCATGAAGGCGGTGACGACGCCGATCTCCATCGTGTTTGCCGAGGCCGCCGAGATCCACGCCGACTGGCTCGAATCGAAGGCCGCCGCGTTCGATCCGCGCGTCCATCGGCGGATCGCCCAGGGCGCCACCGTTTCGGCGCCCGCTTACATCCGCATGGTGCGCCGGCGCCAGTCGCTCATCGCCGCGATGGATGCGCAGCTGGCCCCGCTGGATGTTCTGGCCCTGCCGACCATACCGTTCCTGGCACCGGCGATGGCGGCCCTGCTCGACGACGATGCGCTCTTCATGCGCACGCACGCGCTGCTGGTGCGCAACACGATCATCGCCAATCAGTTCGACCTGACGGGAATTTCGCTGCCGCTCCCGGCGCCGCAGCCCATCGGCTTCATGCTGCTGGCGCGCCGCAACCACGACCGCCGGCTGCTGCGGATCGCCGCCAGCGCCGAGGCTGCGTTCGCGTGACTACTGGAAGCGATCGCGCTTCAGCTTCGACTCGTCGAAACGGAACAGATCGCGCGACAGGGGAATGCCGGTCTGCACGTTGCTGAGGCTCACGGCGACGGGCACGTTCTTGCCGTCCCACACCGTCCAGCCCTTCAGCAGCATGGGCTGGTCGGCGAACACCATCTCGACCTTGCCTTCCTGCGGGCGCTTGGTCTGGATCAGGGTCACGTGCAGGTCCGTGCCGTTGCGGGTCACGCCCGTCACGGTCAGGTCGCCGCTCAGCTTGACCTTCTCGGCCGCCAGAAAACTGGCCGAGGTCCAGCCGATCGGCCACTGGCTCATGCTGCGGTCCTTGAAGTCGGCCAAGGTGATCTGCGAGCCGTCGGCCACGATCAGGATGGTCGCCGGCGGATCGTACTCGAAACGCATGCGGCCCGGCCGCTGCAGCGACAGCGTGCCCGGCACGACATTGCCGTTGCTGTTGGTCTGCAGGAAGCGCGCCTGCAGAGTCTGGATGCTGTTGAGATACTGCTCGATACGCTGGACCTCGGCCTGCTGGTCGACCGGCATCACCGGCGGTGGCGTCGGCTCCTCGACCTTGCGGCGCGGCTGCCGGCGCGGGGTCTGCGTGCCGGGCTGGTTCTGCGCGACGGCGGACGCGACGCGCAGGTCGACCGTACCATCGGCGACCGTCGGCGCGGCAAGCCACGCGGGTAGCGCCACGGCCAGCATACCCAGGCCGAAGCTGAAACGATGAAAAGCAGGCCGGCTCATCACGTGATCCTTTGGACCATCCTGCACAAATTCATGGGAATCGATAGAGGCGGAATCGCGGCGACCGGCGGTGAGACGCGACACAAGCCTGTGACATGTCCGCACCTCACGCGGGTTCCGTGAAGGTTGCATAGAGCTCGTTTGCGACATAGCGGCGCAACCCGCGCCGTCGGCGCGCCGCTAAGCCGCGTCGCCGTCGATGTCCCGGGCCAGCACCTCGCGCTTGCCGACCGAGTTGGCCGGGCTGACGACGCCCTCGCGTTCCATGCGCTCGACGATG
>DATEIF010000271.1:0-6335 GCA_035279205.1 Vineibacter sp. | reverse complement strand
CGCGCTGCACGGCGGGACGTGCGAGCCCGCGCTCCAGCCATGCGGGCACCGCTTTCAGCGCGTCGTACTCCACGATCTCGCGCGCGCCATAGAAACCGATGAGATTGCGCACCCAGCCGAGCGTGGCGATGTCGGCGATGGTGTATTCGCCGCCCATGATCCATTCACGATCGGTGAGGCGTTTTTCCAGTACGTCGAGCAGACGCTTGCTCTCGGCGACATAGCGGTCGCGCGGACGCTTGTCCTCGTAATCCTTGCCGGCGAATTTGTGAAAGAAGCCGAGCTGGCCGAACATCGGGCCGATGCCGCCCATCTGGAACATCAGCCATTCGATGGTTTCGTAACGCTGCGCGGCATCCTTGGGCAGAAACTTGCCGCTCTTCTCCGCGAGATAAATCAGGATCGCTCCGGATTCGAACAGCGCGAGCGGCTTTCCGCCCGGACCGTTGGGATCGAGGATCGCGGGAATCTTGCCGTTCGGATTGAGCGAGAGGAACTCCGGCGTCTTCTGATCGTCCTTGCCGAAATCGACGAGATGGACCTCATAGGGCAACCCGATCTCCTCCAGCATGATCGAGACCTTCACGCCGTTGGGCGTCGGCAGCGAATAGAGCTGCAGGCGATCGGGATGCGCCGCGGGCCAGCGCCGGGTGATCGCAAAAGCAGACAGATCGGCCATGACAAACTCCGGGAGATCGCTTCACGATGTGCGAGGCGATCTATAGCCCGGTTCGGCGCCGAAACCCATCCGTCATGCCAGTCGCCCGGCGAAACCTATTTTCCGTCGTCGGGACCAGCAGCAGCAGCAGCGGCGGCGCCATCCACCGATGCCGAACGCGGACGCCCTGTCGGCGGCAGGACGGCGTTGACGCAGGCGATGACCGCCGCGATGTCGGCGCAGATCTGCTGGTGCGTACCGTCGATCGTCACCACGAAGCCGTCCGCAGTCCGCTTGATATCGACAGCGCGGCCCGGTGTGTGGTTCATGGTACCGTCCTGCTTGACGCGGCCGGTCCGCCGACGCGTCGGTTCCATCAAGAGCCCCCAACCTCGGCAAGCGCATGTCGGCGCGATCGCGCCACGCCGGACGGTCACAGCCGCTGCACGCGACCATGGCCAAAAGGACAACGCCTGTCGTCAGCCAGTTGGCTGATGCGCCGCCAAAACCACCGCGCATGCCCGGGACGGCATGCGCCGGCTGACCGAGCTCAAAAGTCGAAGGCGCGTTGTGCCGGCGGCGGCGGCGCGAGGTTCACGCCCTCGAGTTCGAGCATGTGCATCTTGGTTGCCGAGCCACCCGGCGCGGAGAACCCGCCGATCTTGCCGCCGGCGGCCAGGACACGATGGCAGGGGATGATCAGCGGCACGGGATTTCTGGCCATGGCCTGGCCCACGTCGCGTGCGGCCTCCGGCCCGGCGCCGAGTTCCCTGGTCAGGGCGCCATAAGTGGTCGTGTGCCCCCACCCGACCCGGCGGGCTGCGGCATAGACCTGTTTGAAGAACCCTTCCTGCTCGCCAAGGTCGAGCGCGACATCGGTGAAGTCCGTCTCCTGGCCGTCGAAGTAGCGTTGGACGGCAGCGATCGCGTCGGCCACCGCCGGCGGCGGCACATCCCGCACCGCGCCCGGCACACGCCGTTGCAACCCTCGTTCGGCCGTCTCGGCGCTCTTTGTCGGCAGCCGCAGATGCGTAATGCCGACGCCGTTCCAGGCGATGCCGCAGAAACCGCTCGCCGTCTCGAAGACCTCGTAATGGTGCGCCGCCTGGCTCATCGCACGCGCTCCTTCGCTCATTGGGAGATCGTGCAGCCGGGGCCGGCTTTCAAGGCGCTGCCGCAACGCCCGCCATGGCCTATGATGCTGCCGCGGCTGGATGATCCATGGTCGGTTGGGGCGACATGAAGGATTTGATCCCGTATCGCGGCTTGCCGGCCGTCGTCGTCGACGCGCTCGCCGCTCTGGAGTGCGCATCGCAGTTCGATGGCCACGAAGCGCACTACCGCACGGTCCTGCAGGCGCGCGATCAGCGCATCGCGGCGTTCCTGCTGCCCGTCCTGCCGACGGCCGCCCTGGGGGCGCTGCTGATCTGGGCCCTGCAGTCGATCGGATGGCTGCCCGACAGCGCGCCTTGGGCCTATGCCTTCGGCCCCGTGCTGTTTGTCGGTCTCGTCATGGCAGTCGCCCGTCCCAACGCGGCCCGCGACGATGCCAGGATCGGCGCCGCGCTGCGCAGGTGGCGCCAGGCCGCGCGGGCGCGGGGCCTCACCCGCTGAACCGGCACCGGGGCTGATATCCTCGGATTGCGATCAGATCACCCGCGGATCCGCAACGTTTCAGCGCCAGAATCGTTTGTAGGGCGTGCGGCACGGTGCAGTGCCTTCAACGACCCCTATCAAGGATCATTCCCGTGACGATTCAACAGCAGATCGACACGCTTCGGGCCCAGCACATGAAAACCGAGACGCAACAGACCGTGCCGGGCAGCGATGACTTCCATCAATGGCGCATGGCGTGTCTCGACGCCCTCTCGGCGCGAACCGTGCAGGCATTCGGCAAGCGCATGGGCAACGCAGCCTGGGAAGGACTCCGCGCGCGACCGCCGGGTGGTTGATGCCGTGATGCCCGCGTTCGGTACCTACTGCCGGCGCGGCAGGGTGTTCGGATAGGCAGATCCCTCGTAGCGCCTGGTCTTCGCGCGACCTCACATGACAGGGTCCGAAAACCGCGAGCACGCTGCCCGCTGGTGCGGGAAGCTTGCCGTCGTGGCAGGGCCCATCCGGCCATCATCCCTGCGTGAGGTTTGCGATGGCGTTGTTGCTCAATATCGACGTGCCCGACGTCGCGGCGGGCGTACGCTTCTACACGGCAGCGTTCGGCCTGACGGTCGGCCGTCGTTTCGGCACCGACCTCTGCGAACTCCTGGGATGGCCGGCGCCGGTATACGTGCTGGCCAAGCAGGCCGGCACCATCGGCGCAGGCGGCGATCCGCGCCGTTACGACAGGCACTGGACGCCGGTGCATGTCGACGTTCTGGTGGATGACGTCGACAGTGCGGTCGATCGTGCCGTCGGCGCCGGCGCAAAGCTCGAAGCGCCGGCCCAGGACACTCCCTATGGCCGGATTGCCATGCTCGCTGATCCGTTCGGTCACGGCTTTTGCCTGCTGCGGTTCTCCGAGCGCGGCTACGATGCGCTGCTCGACGAAGCCGATTGAGCCTGGTGTTTCCGACGAGGGCCAACGGGCGCCTCCTCCGATCGGATGACGCGTGCATCCCGCTGCGAGCCTACCGTCCATGCAACGCCAGTGCGCGTCGTGGGCACTTCGGGAGGCGGCGATGGGTGCGCAAGAGACCTTCGTGCAGAACGTCAATGCCGGCAACTGGGTCGTTGCCGCCGATCAGCTCAACGGCAGCCCGATGTACGACATCCTGCCCTTCCTGGCAGCGCTGGGCGCCCACGCCGTGCTGGCCGCCAACAATATCGGCGGCATCCTGCGCAAGCGCGGCTGGTTTGGCGCCGCGCAGCGCATCGAGTGGGCCGGCGAGGTCATCCGAACGCGCGCAACGCCACCGCCACCGCCGGGCCTGCCCGCCGACCAGGTGAGCGACGCGCAGCGCTTCCTCGGCGGGCCGAGAAGCAACGCAGCGGCCAATACGACGTCGACCCCGTTCAGGATCGACATGTCCAGCCCCTTCCGTTCCGGATGGATCAATGGAATGGGTGGTCCCAACACGGGAGGCCATCACGGGCCTGACTGGTACATTCAGTTCGGCATGGACCTCGGCGTCAGTACGGGTACGGAGGTCCTGGCAGCGTTCTCCGGCCACGTCACCCGCTTCCAGCCGCACAACCCGGCCAGCGACAGCAGCAAGGTGTACGGGGCTCAGCTGTTCATGCGGTCGGACAACGACAAGATGGGCGGCTTCTATACCCACATCACCGGTGGTCCCCGTTTCGGCACCAACCAACGGATCAATCGGGGTGACCGCCTGGGCGTCACGCTGCGCGACCACCTCCATATGGCGCTGATCGAAATCGTCGGCGGTGTACCCGGCGGCCGCTATACGGGCGTGAATCTGTACCCGCGCTTCCTCAGTCTCAGGGACACGGCGACGACGATTTCCGTCACCTTCAACCAGGACGGCTCGCCACCCGTTGTCACTTGAGACAATGCGCGCTCGCGGCGCGACTCAGAACACGGCCTGGCCGATCGCCACCGCGATAATCACCACGGCGATCGCGATCACCAGGAACAGCACGAAGAGGAACTTCGCGATCCGGCCGGCGACCTCGGACAGGCCTGTAAATCCCAGCGCGCCGGCAATCAGCGAGACGACGAACGCGATCAATGCCCATTTGAGCATGGCTTGCTCCGAGGAGTGGTGTGCCGCGTCTGAACGCCGCCATGGACGGACGGTTCCTGAAACACCCGGCCGAACCGGCTCAAAATGGCGGCTTCAAGGCCGATGGCGCGATAAAGCCCGTCGCGATTGAAATATTGGGTTTGACCGCGATTGCATAATGCAATAGAAGCGCCGCCGCCGTGGCGTAGACGACGGTTACTTCGTCTGGTTAACGAATGGGGCTCTGCCCCGTGTCCGTGGTCGGCTGTTCCCGGCACAGGTTTCTGTGGATGGCGTAGAGATCGGTTACTTCGCCTTCAACGCGAGAGGTCGGGGGTTCGAATCCCTCCGGGAGAGCCATCTCCCGTAGCTCAGCGGTAGAGCGCTTCACCGGTTTCGCCTGTTCCTCCACGATCGCTTTCGGCAGGTGGCGTAGTACGCGGTTCCTTCGTAATCAGATGGTCGTGGGTTCGAGTCCCACCCTGCGGGCAACCGCATGTAGCTCAGTTGGATAGAGCATCTGGCCATACCGCATGCGGTTGTTCCCCTGCTTCCCGTATCTGGCGAGAAGGACGATGGCCCGCACGAACCGCCCGCCCAAGGTCGAAGCCTTCACCGCCGAAGGTGCCCGGGCCTATGCGCACATGACGCCGGAGCAGGCGCTGCGGCGCAGCGTGCTCGCCTGCCTGCTCTGGGAAAAGGCGTTCTATTGCGATGGCGTGGAGATCTTCAAGCGCATCGCCGAGCTCGCCGCCCAGGTCGCGCCGGAAACCGTGGCAGCGCTCGCGATCGAGGCACGCCAGCGCTTTCACCTGCGCCACGCGCCGCTGCTGCTGCTGACCGTGCTGGCCCGGACCGGCGCCGGCTCCGCCCTGGTCGCCGACACGATCGAGGCCGTCATCACGCGCGCCGACGAGCCGGGCGAGTTCCTGGCGCTGTACGCCATGCAGAACGGCGTCACGCCGGACAAGCTGAAGGCCAAGCTGTCGGCGCAGGTCAAGAAGGGCTTGGCGCGCGCCTTGCGCCGGTTCGACGCCTATGAGCTGGCGAAGTACGACCGCGACGTCGCCGTGAAGATCCGCGACGTGATGTTCCTGGTCCATCCCAAACCGCGCGATGACGAACAGGATCGGCTGTGGAAGCAGCTGATCGCGGGCGAGCTGCAGGCACCGGATACGTGGGAGGTCGCCCTTTCCGCCGGCCAGGACAAGCGCGAGGCCTTCGAGCGGCTGCTCCGCGAGGAGAAGCTCGGCTACCTCGCCCTGCTGCGCAACCTGCGCACCATGGTCGCCGCCGGCTGCGACGCCAAGCTGGTCGAGGAGGCAATCGTCGCCCGCAAGGGCGCCCGGCGCGTGCTTCCGTTCCGCTACGTGGCGGCGGCCCGCGCCTGCCCGCAGATGGAGCCAGCGCTGGATGCCGCGCTGCTGGGCCAGCTCGCGCAGGCGCCAAAGCTCCCGGGCAAGACGATCGTGGTGGTCGACGTGTCGGGCAGCATGGGCGCGCGCCTGTCGCGCAAGGCCGACATGGCGCGCCACGACGTGGCCTCGGCGCTGGGCGCCATCGCGCGCGAGCTGGCGGAACGGCCGGTGATCTATGCCACGGCCGGCAACGACAGCACGCGGATCCACAAGACCGAGCTGGTGCCGGCGCGCCGCGGCATGGCCCTGGTCGATGCGATCTGGGCGATGTGCGCGCCGCTGGGCGGCGGCGGCATCTTCCTGAAGCCGGTCATCGACTTCCTGCGCGAGCGGGAGAGGACGGCCGACCGGATGATCGTCATCACCGACGAGCAGGACTGCGCCATCGATGCCGCCGACTCGCCGCTGCTGGCCAAGCCGTTCGGCACGCACAACTACCTGATCAACGTGTCGGTGGAGAAGAACGGCATCGGCTACAAGCCGGCCTGGACCCACATCGACGGTTTCTCGGAGGCCGTCTTTGACTTCATCCGGGAACACGAAGCCGCCGACGCCTGACGAGCTCGTCAGGCTGTC
>DATEIF010000270.1:0-4554 GCA_035279205.1 Vineibacter sp. | reverse complement strand
CTAGAGAATAGGTCCTTCTACCCTCCCGCGGTTCTCGCGAAGGTATTTCACATGGTGCTGGCAGACCCCTCTCTACGCGCCGCCGACCGCAAGCGCGCCGACCGGGTCTATTTCACGTTGGCGGCGCTGCTGGGCGGCGGCGTCATCCTGTACTTCGCCTGCGTGCCGCTGTTGGGCGGCAACCTCGCCTTCCACTTCTATCTGATGCTGTGGATCACCATGGCGTCGGGCTTCAACGTCTCGTCGGGGTTCTCCGGCTACATGCCGTTCGGCTATGTCGCCTTCTATGGCGTCGGCGCCTTCACCACCGCCATCCTGGTGAAGAAGGTGGGCTTTCCCGTGCTCGCTGCGCTGCCGATCTCCGGTCTCGCCGGGCTGGTGCTGGCCTTGCTGTTCGCGCCCACCCTGCGCCTGTCAGGTATCTACTTCGCCATCGTCAGCCTGGCGCTGGCGGCGATCTGCCGGCTGGTGATCACCAACATGCCCGAGACGATCACCGGCGGCAGCTTCGGGCTGCAGTTGGGCAGCCACGCCGAGCCGGTGCTGTCGTTCTACGTCATGATGGTGGTGATGCTGGCGGCGCTGGGCACCATCCTGTGGCTGTCGCGCTCGCGGCTGGGCAAGGCACTGCGCGCCGTGCGCGATGACGCCGAGGCCGCCGACATGATGGGCATCAACATCACGCGCGTGCGCCTCTATGGCTGGCTGATCGCGGCTTTCTTCCCGGCGGTCTGCGGCGGGGTCGAAGCCTGGTACACCAACGTCGTCGACACCGAGACCGCCTTCAACACGCTGATCACGGCCAAGACGGTGATCTACGCCGTGGCCGGCGGCCTGGGCACGGTCGCCGGACCGATCGTCGGCGCCATCGCCATGGTGTGGCTGGACGAGCTGATCTGGCGCCAGTTCCCGCTGCTGAACCTGCTGATCCTCGGCCTGGCCACGGTGCTGCTGGTGCTGTTCCTGCCGCGCGGCATCGTCGGCACCGTCTTGCGCTGGCGCCCCGGCTGGCGTCGTTACGTACCCTGAGCCGCCGCCATGGAGATCCTTGTCCTCAACGGTATCGTGAACGGCCTGGTGGTGGGCGGCGTCTATGCCCTTATCGGCATGAGCCTCACCCTGCTCTACGGCGTGCTGCGCGTGGTCAACTTCGCCCATGGCGAGATGGTGATCGGCGGCTCGTTCCTGGCCTATGTGCTGTTCCACGTGGCCGGGATCCCGCCTTTGCTGGCCCTGCCGATCGCGGCCGTCGCGTTCTTCGGACTGGGCTACGTCGCCTACTACCTGCTGATCCCGCGCCTGAGCCGCAGCGACGATCCGGAAAGCATGTCGTTCCTGATGATGTACGGCGTCTCGATCGCGCTCGCCGCCCTGATGCTGCTTCTGTTCGAGGCCGACTCGCGGTCGATCGACTACACGTTCTCGCCGATCTCGATGAAGATCGGGCCGGTCTACGTCTCGACCGCGCGTATCGTGGCGCTGGGCATCACCGTCGTCGTGTCCGCCGCCGTCGGGCTGTTCCTGTTCACCACCCTGCCGGGCAAGGCCCTGCGCGCCGCCATCATGAACCGCGAGGCGATCCAGATCATGGGCGTCGACATCGTACGCCTGTCGGCCTTCGCGTTCGCCCTGGCGACCGGCCTGGCCGGCGTCACCGGCGTGCTGGTGGCGCTGGTGTTTCCGGCCTTCAACGCCTTCTCCGGCCCGGAATACTCGATCATCGGTTTCATCGTCATCGTGCTGGGCGGTCTGGGTAATCCCATCGGCGCCCTGCTGGCCGGCGTGCTCTACGGCCTGGTCGAACAGCTGGCGACCGTGTTCCTGCCGCAGGCGCTGGCCCAGATCGTGGGCTTCGGCCTGCTGGTGGCGGTGATCCTGCTGCGCAACACCAACCTCCTGCGCTGGCGGGCAGGCCGATGAGCACATCAGCGCTCCATGTGCAGGACTTGGTGAAGCGCTTCGGCGGTCTCGTGGCGCTGGATGGCATTGCCTTCGACGCTGCCCAGGGCGAGGTGCTGGGCATCATCGGCGTCAACGGTGCCGGCAAAACGACGCTGATGAACTGCATCTGCGGCATCTATCGCCCCGACACCGGCACCATCCGGCTCGGCGATCAGGACGTTACCGGCTGGGCGCCGCACGACATCGCCCACCGTGGCGTCGGGCGCACGTTCCAGGTGCCGCGCGTGTTCCGGCGCATGTCGTTGATCGACAACCTCCTGGTTCCCGTGCTGAAGCATAAGGCGTCCGACCGGACGTTGATCGAGGCCGCCGAGGCGATGCTGGAGCGCATGCGGCTCATCGACCTGCGGCACAACTTCGCCGAAGAGCTGTCGGGCGGTCAGCAGAAGCTGCTGGAGATGGCACGCATGCTGATGCCGGATCCCCAGGTGGTGATGCTGGATGAGCCGTTCGCGGGCGTGCATCCCATGCTGTGCCGCTTCATGATCGAGCAGATCGAGGCCATGGCGGGCGCGCACAAGACCGTGCTGCTGATCAGCCACGACCTGACATCGATCTACCGGTTGTCCAACCGCGTGCTGGCGCTGAACCAGGGCCGGGTGATAGCCGACGGCGGCGTCGATGCGATCCGCGGCAATCCCGACGTGATCGAAGCCTATCTCGGGACATGAGCGCAGCGATGCCGGCCGATATCGTCATGGAACTGCGCAACGCCAGCGTCGCCTATCACGGCGACATCCGGATCCTGCAGGATCTGACCTTGGCCGTGCGCACCGGCCAGATCACCGGCGTGATCGGTCCCAACGGCGCCGGCAAGTCGACGGTGCTCAAGACACTTTATGGTCTGCTGCGGCCGATCGAAGGTGACGTGCTGATCGACGGCGCGGCGGTGACGGGCCTGCCGCCGTGGCGCTTCATCGAGCGCGGCATCGCGCTGGTGCCGCAGAACCGCAGCCTGTTCAACGAGCTGTCGGTCGAGGACAACCTGCGGCTGGCGTGCTGGTCGTTCCGCCGCGACCGCGCGCGCGTTGAGGAAGCGCTGGAGCGCGCCTATGCGCAGTTCCCGATCCTGAAGGAGCGCCGCAAGCAGCCCGCCGGCGCCATGAGCGGCGGCCAGCAGCGCTTCCTCGAGCTCGGCCGGGCGCTGGCGCTGAAGCCGCGGGTGGTGCTGCTCGACGAGCCGACCGCCATGATCGCGCCGCGGCTGAGCGCCGAGATCTACGACTTCATCCGCGGCCTGCCGGCACAGGGCATCACGGTGCTGCTGGTCGATCAGAACGTGCGCCAGTGCGTGCGCATCGCCGACCACCTCTATGTGCTGGAGCTGGGCCGCAACAAGGTCGACGGCTCGGCCACGGCCTTTGCACGGGACGAGCAACTCCGTAATCTGATTGCCGAATGGGTCGACTATCGCATCGATGCCTGAACGAGAACCCATCCACGGGAGGACGTCATGAAGAGGCGAGAATTTCTTGCAACGACCGCAGCAGCGCCTGCCCTGGCCACCGGCCTTGGGCTGGTGCCGGCGATGGCCCAGTCCGACGCGCCGATTCGAATCGGCATGACGGTATCGTCGACCGGCACTTTTGCGCTCGCCGCCCAGTCGGGCCTGCGTGGCGTCGAGATCTGGGTCGACGACGTCAATGCCCGCGGCGGCATCGAGATCGGCGGCAAGAAGCGCAAGGTCCAGCTGGTGAAGCTCGACGATCGCAGCGACAAGACGATCGTCCCCAAGGTCTATGAGACCCTGATCAAGGACGAGAAGGTCGATGTCCTGTTCGGACCGTTCGGCTCGACGCTCACCGCTGCCGCCGTCAACGCCAGCGAGACCGCCGGCAAGTTCATGGTGATCTGGTCGGCGTCGGCCGATTCGATCTACGCCCAGGGCTTCAAATACATCATCTCCGCCACGCAGATCGCGGGCTCCCTGCTGGGCCAGCCCGGCGTACAGGCACTGCACGCGCTGGGCGCCAAGAAGGTGGCGTTCGCCTATCTCGACGAGCCGTTCCCGGCGGCCCTGACACAGGGCGCCGTCGATCTCGCCAAGCAGCTCGGCATGGACGTCACCATGAACGAGAAGTTTGCCAAGGGCACCAAGGACTTCAACATCCTGATCCAGAAGGCCAAGGCGAGCGGCGCCGATGCCTTCTACCCCACCGCGTATGAGGGCGACCAGATGACCATCGCGCGCCAGCTGCGCGAGGCCAACGTCACCTTCAAGGCGGTCTATCTCGTCTACGGCTCGCAACCGCAGTTCCTGCAGCAGGCCGGCAAGGACGCCGACTATGTGCTGAGCCAGACCCTGCTGCACGACAAGATCAACTGGAAGGTGACGCACGGTCTGAGCCGGGCGCAGATGATGGAACGCTACGCCAAGCTGTTCCCCAATGCGCAGTACACGGCCGATTTCCAGACGGCCCTGGCCTACGGCGCCGGCGTCGTGACCGAAGAGGTGATCAGGACCGCCCAGTCGCTGGACGCCGCCAAGCTCAAGGAAGCGGCGCTCAAGCTCAACGACAAGATCGTGACGGTCACCGGCGAGTACCGGATCGACGAGACCGGCAAGCAGTTCAAGAACGCCTTCTCGATCCT
>DATEIF010000269.1:0-2690 GCA_035279205.1 Vineibacter sp. | reverse complement strand
GATCGCCTCCATGAAGCCGGCGGGCGCGATCACCTCGACCTTGCCCGCCTTGACCTCGGCCTCGTCGATCACACCGCGCACACCGCCATAGTGATCGACATGGCTGTGGGTATAGATCACCGCCGCGATCGGCTTCCGCGGCCGATGCGCGAAGTAGAGCGCCAGCGCCGCGCGAGCGACCTCGGCCGTGGTCAGCGGATCGATCAGGATCAGGCCGCCATCGCCTTCGAGAACGGTCATGTTCGAGATGTCGAAGCCGCGCAGCTGGTAGACGCGATCCGTCACCT
Organism: Vineibacter sp.; assembly: GCA_035279205.1. Taxonomy (GTDB): domain Bacteria; phylum Pseudomonadota; class Alphaproteobacteria; order Reyranellales; family Reyranellaceae; genus Vineibacter. The sequence continues at coordinate 2,403 of DATEIF010000269.1, read as the reverse complement.
TGAAGAGGCCGTTGGCGAGATTGAGCCGGGCCATGCGCCACAGGCTGGGATTCACCGTGGCCGGCGCCAGCTCGCCGTCGATGAAGGCATATTCGTTGAGGTTCCACAGCACCGTGCCGTTCGCGGTCTGCACCACGCCCTCCGGCACCGGCGCGATCAGCCCCTGCTTCGCCGCCTCGAAGTCGCGGGTCTCGCCGAACGGCAGGTTGGCGGCCATCGCCCTGTTGGCCTTGCGCGTTGCCTCCTCGGCATCGCGCGCCGCGTCGAGATGCGTCGCCGGCACGGGAACGGCGGAGCCTGCAGTCATTTCGCTTTTCCTTCTCGCTGACGCACGTCACTTTGCGTGCCGGCGCTGGCCCGAACAAGCTTTCCGCGCCGGAAACCGGCGCGGATCGAGTGCACATGAGCGCAACTGGAGTTGCGCGCTCCCATGAGCGCTCAAGGGAGCGCGCCACTAACAAGGAAACAACGATCAGGCGCCCAGCCCCTGCCGTGTCATCCCGAGCGACGCGAAGGATCTTTAGGCGCGCCGATCAAAGACCCCTCGCTGCGCTCGGGATGACACAGCCTTACCGTGACGCACCCGTTTCATCCCCGACGGTCGGAGACGCCGGTGAGCAACTCCAGTGGCGCGATCTTTCACCCCCAGCGACGCGACACCTACTCCGCCGGCTTGAGGGAGGCGGCGGCGACCTCGCGTTCGTTGGGCAGGAAGGAGATGGCGAGCACGGTGCAGGTCGCGACGACGGCGAGCGCCATCAGCAGGGTCGGGAAACCCGCCGCCTTCACCGACGGGCCGATCGCCGCGACCACGAGCGAGCTCACGCCGAAGCCGATTGCCAGCCGCATGCCGGTGACGCGGCTGCGCATGCGGTCGTCGATGTAGCGCACGATCATGGCGTCGGTGAACGGGATAGCGCCGAACACGAAGACCATGAACAGCGTCGTGACGGCGATCAGCGCCCAGCCCTCGGCATAGGCCGCCAGCACGAAAAGCGGGATCTGCGCCACCAGGATCGGCAGGTAGACAACCTTCAGCGGGAACCGATCGATCAGCGCGCCGACCGCGATCTGCGCGAGCGAGGCAACGGTGAATACGCCGACCAGCACGATGCTCAGCAGCGCCGGATTGGCCGCCAGTTCCGCAAGCCGCGCCTTCAGCATCTCGCCGTTGGAGTTGGTGGTGAAGTTGAACACGATGCTGCCCGACACCGCGGCGCAGGTCATGATGGTGAAGACGCGCGCCATGACGTTCGGCGGCATGTCGAGGATCTTCGACTTGCGCTTGGCCGGCGCCTCCTGCTCCCGCGGCACGAAGGCCGCGAACAGAAGCGCGGCGACGATCCCGACGATGCCCGGCACGATATAGGCCATCTGCCAGCCGTAGCGCGTGGCCAGGAGAACCGAGAGGCTGGAGCCGATCGCGATGCCGAGATTGCCGACCAGTCCGTTCACGCCGATCACCAGGCCCGGCTTCTCCGCATGCTGCACGATCATCGGGATGCCGACCGGATGGTAGATCGAGGCGAAGGCGCCCATCAGCGTCAGGGCCACCCCGATCTGCCACTTGTTGTGGCAGAGCGCGATCAGCAGGCAGGACAGGCCCATGCCGGCGAAGAAGATGATCATCATCGCCCGCCGGCCCCATTGGTCGCCGAGCTTGCCGGCGACGATCGAGCCCGCCCCGAACATGAAGGAGGCGCCGAAGGCGTAAGGCGTGAGCTCGTGCCAGTCGGCGCCCCAGACGCCGGCGATCACGCTCACGGTGTAAAGAAAGATGACCAGCACCCAGTGATCCAGGGCGTGGCCGAGATTGAGCAGGAGCGAGGTCGGGCTACTGAACTTCATGGGCGTCTCCTGATGGAAGACTAGGAAGAGCGCCCGTGGCTGTCTTGCGCTAAAATGCCAACTTATGTCGAAAAGTGGCCAAACACGATATTCCACCGGCCGTTCCACCAATCCGGCCGACTACCAGCGCGTGCCGCGTGCGGTTGTGGCGATGCCCAAGGACTTCGCCGCCGGCTTCCGGATCCTGCCGCATCGTCACGAGCGGGCGCAGCTCATCTACGCGACCACCGGCACCATGCGGGTAGCGACCGACGATGGCGTCTGGGTGGTCCCGCCGCAGCGCGCACTCTGGATGCCGGCGGGCGTCCAGCACGGCATCGAGATGCTGGCCGACGTCGCCATGCGCACCCTTTACCTGCGGGCCGACGTGGCCGGCATCATGCCCGGAACCTGCCGTGTGCTGACCGTACCGCCGCTCCTGCGCGAGCTGATCGTGCGTGCCACCGAGCTGCCGGTGCAATACGACGAGGCCGGCCCGGCCGGCCACGTCGTGGCGCTGATCCTGGAGGAATTGCGTGGCCTGCAGTTCCTGCCGCTACAACTGCCCATGCCGCA
>DATEIF010000268.1:0-4525 GCA_035279205.1 Vineibacter sp. | reverse complement strand
TCGACCTGCACACGCACTACGACGCGCAGCTCTTCTGGGACCCCTACTGCACCCTGTCGGGCTGGCATGGCATTACGTCGGTAGCGATCGGCAATTGCGGCTTCGGCTTCGCGCCGGTACGGCCTGAAATGCGCGAACGCGCCATGATGACCATGACCCGTGTCGAGGCGATCCCGATGGCCTCGATGCAACAGGGCATGCCGTGGGACTGGGTGACCTTCCCCGAGTTCCTCGACAGCGTCGAGCGCGCGCCCAAGGCGATGAACATCCTGCCCTATGTGCCGATCGCGCCGCTGCTGATCTGGGTGATGGGCTTCGAGGCCGCCAAGGCCGGCGCACGCCCGACCGACGCGCAGCACGCCGAGCTCTGCCGGCTGCTCGAGGAGGCGATGGATGCCGGCGGCTGCGGCTGGTCGGCGCAGCGCATGCTGCCGACCGGGCCGGCCTGCGTGCAGCGCGACTTCGACGGCAGCCCGATGCCCACCGATGTCATGCACGACGATACCTGCCGGGCGCTGGCCAGTGTCCTGCGGCGGCGCAACCAGGGTTTCATGCAGATGCTGCTGGTGTCCGGCGACAATGCCCGCGACCAGCGCTTCTACGAGGAAATGGCCGAGATCAGCGGCCGGCCCATGATCATGAACGTGGTGCAGGCTTTCGATCACCGGCCCGAGATCCATCGCCGCGTGCTGGAGTGGCTGAAGAGCTGTCGCGAGCGCGGCATCCGTGTCGTCGGCCAGGGTTTGACCACCGACGCCGGCTTCACCTTCACGTTCGAGAACTGGAACCTGTTCGACGACGCGCAGGCGTGGTGCGATGCCACGACCGGCACCTTGGCCGAGCGCAAGCAGAAGCTGGCCGATCCGGCACGGCGCCAGGTGCTGCGCGACAACATGCCCAAGACGGCCACCGGCCCCCTGCCCCAGATCGTCATCGTCGGCCCGCAGAGCGAGAAGAACAAGACGTGGCTCGACCATACCCTGGCGCTGGCCGGCGAGAAGATGGGCAAGCATCCGGTCGACGTGATGCTCGACATGGCGGTGGAGGAAGACCTCAAGACGGAATTCTTCGCCGCACCGCCCAACGGCCGCATCGACTATCTCAAGGAGATCGTCGACGATCCCTACGTGCTGTTCGGCGTCTCCGACGGCGGCGCCCACACCAAGTTCCTCACCGCCGGCCGCTATCCGACCGAGACCCTGTGCAAGGTGGTGCGCGAGCACGGCATGATTTCACTGGAGGAAGCGCACTGGCGCCTGTCGGCACTGCCGGCGCAGGTGGCTGGCTTCGAAGGCCGCGGCGTGCTGCGCAAGGGTGCGCCGGCCGACATCGTGGTCTACGACTTCGACCGCCTGGCCGTATTGCCGGACGAGATCGTGCACGACCTGCCCGGCGGCGAATGGCGGCGCGTGCAGCGGGCGCGAGGCTACCGGTATGTGCTGGTGAACGGCGAGGTGACGATCCGCGACGACCAGCAGACCGGCACGTACTCAGGCCAGCTGCTGCGTCATGGCGTTGGCCGCCGGGCGCCGGTACGACAGGCGGCCTAGGCCAGGGCATGCCGATCGCGAAACTCCGCGAGCGCGAGGCACAAGCCGGCAGAGACAGTGCCGGCGGTCGCGAGAGCGTGCTGGCGGCGGCGCTGGAATCCTTCGCCGCGCAGGGCTTCCACGGCACCTCCATGCGCGACATCGCCGCCCGCGCCGACATGAGCATCTCGGCCGCGTACTACTATTTTCCGTCCAAGGCCGATCTGCTGCGCCACATCATGGTGAGCGTGGCCGAGGACTTGATCGCGATCCTGGAAGCGGCACGCGATACGGCCGCCGATGCGCCGGCTGACCGGCTGGCCGCGATCGTGCGTGCCTATGTGCGGCTGCACACCGAACGGCAGACGGAGTCCTTCATCGGCACCAGCGAGCTGCGCAGTCTCTCGGCCGAGGACCGCGCCAGCGTCGTCGCCCTGCACGACCGTGTTTCGGACATCTTCAAGAATGTGATCAGCGATGGCTGCCGCAGCGGCCAGTTCGACTGCCCGCATCCGGCCGAGGCCACGCGCGCCATCGCGACGATGTGCACTGCCGTTGCCGGCTGGTACCGGGCCAGCGGCCCGCACAGCCCGCAGACCATCGCCGACCGCTACGCCGCGCTGGCGCTACGGCTGGTGGGGTGCACAACAGACCGGTGAGGCAGACACCTCTCTCCGCCCGCGCAGCGGGCGGAGAGGGGTTCTAAGCCACCTTTACCGGCGGCGTGGTCTCGCTGCGCTGGCGCGTATATTCCTCGTCCGGCGTCGCCAGCATCTGCTCGTAGCGCGGCCCGGGGTAGACCATGTGCGGCTTCGCCGGGTCCATCGGCGGCTGCGCCACGCTGCCGTTGGCGCCGTCGTAGCGCGCCGGCGATTTGTAGCGTGCCAGCTCCAGTTCGGAGATGCCGGCGAGCTTCACCACCTCGGGATCGATCCAGGCCCGCGCGTCGATCGCCGCGCGCGAGGTCGAGATCTCGAGGCTGAGGTTCTCCGGTCCGGCGAAATAGATCGACTTGCAGAAGCCGTGGTCGATCGGCCCGAACACGTTGACGCCGCGCGAGCGGATGCGATCGCGCAGCGCCATGAGCTCCTCGTCGCTGGTGCAGTTCATCGCCAGGTGCTGCATGACGCCGCCGGCGCAGGGGCCGCCGGGGTTGCCGGAATGCGTCACGCCGATCTGGCGCTCGATCTTGGGAATATCGGGTGTCTGCACGAAGGCGATCGAGCAATGGTCGTTGAGCTTGACGAAACCGTGCCAGGCACCCTTGACGCCGTGCATCCAGTAGAGCGCCACCAGCTCGGTGCCCAGCACGTCGCTGAAGAAGGCGATCTGCGTCTTGATGTCGGCCGTGGTGATGGCCAGGTGGTGCACGCCGTTCGGCTTGGTCATAGGATCCTCCCGCTAGGCCGTGACAGCCCCACTCTGGGACGGATGCGCGCCGGAAGAAAGCCGAATAAATTGGCGGAAACGTTCAAGATATCTGTCATGTCATGGCCGCCCCATCGCGCCCGCGGTCCGAAACGGCACGAAACGGGACCGTCGACGGCTCTGTCATCGGGCGGTAAACAGGCGTTCAGCGTCAACTGCGTCCGGACCGAGTTGGAACACCCATGAGCGATCTGCCCGACAACCTCACGCCGGTGCGGCCGGCCCACGTCTTCGACGAGGCCAAGCTCGCCGCCTTCATGAAGGACCATGTCGAGGGCTTCAAAGCCCCGCTGACGGTGCTGCAGTTCGAGGGCGGCCAGTCCAACCCGACGTTCCTGCTGAGCGACGGCGGCGGGCGCCGCTACGTCCTGCGCAAGAAGCCGCCCGGCAAGCTGCTGCCCTCGGCTCATCAGGTCGACCGCGAGTACAAGGTGATCAAGGCGCTGGGCGATCATACCGACGTGCCGGTGCCCAAGGCCTATGCGCTGTGCCAGGACGCCGGCGTGATCGGCGTCGACTTCTACATCATGGAGTTCCTGCCCGGCCGCATCCTCGCCGACCCGCTGATGCCCGACATCGCGCCGGCCGATCGCGGCAAGATCGCCGACTCGATGAACGACGTGCTGGCCCGCCTGCACAATGTCGACCACAAGGCGATCGGGCTGGGCGATTTCGGCCGCGAGGGCCAGTACATCGAGCGCCAGATCGCGCGCTGGACCAGCCAGTACGACCTCGCGCGCACCGAAGACATCGAGTCGATGGAGATGCTGAAAAAGTGGATGCCGGCCAACATCCCGCCGGGCGACGAGACGCGCATCAGCCATGGCGACTACCGGCTGGGCAACACCATCGTGCATCCGACCGAGCCGCGCATCATCGCCGTGCTGGACTGGGAGCTGAGCACCCTGGGCCACCCGCTGGCCGACCTCGCCTACAACTGCATGACCTACCATTTCGGTCCGGGCTACGGCGCCACCGGCGGCTATGCCGGCAAGGACCTGGTGGAGCTCGGCATCCCCAGCGAGAAGGACTACCTCGCCGCCTACGCGCGACGCACCGGCCGCAAGGACATCCCGGACTGGGATTTCTACATGGCGTTCTCGCTGTTCCGCCTCGCCGGCATCGTGCAGGGCGTCTACAAGCGCGGCCTGGACGGCAACGCCTCGTCAACCACGGCGACCAAGTACGGCAACCGCGCCCGCGGCATGGCCGACCTGGCATGGAGCCTGGTGAAGCACCGGGCGTAAGAGGCAGGCGCCGCAATCGTCTCCTCGCCCCGCGAGAGCGGGGAGAGGAAGGGCCCATGCCGAAGGCATGGGAAGGTGAGGGGTAAGATCGATCGGACTCTGTTCGCGGGACCGAAGACTGTCCGTTCGTACCCCTCACCCTCCCATCGCTTCGCGATGGGCCCCTCCCTCTCCCCGCTCTCGCGGGGAGAGGTGTCAAGGCGCCGGCATGGCTCGTGCAACGATGGCAGCCCCGTCGATGCCCGGCGCCAATACGCCGAACGTACCGCGCCACCCCTCGCCCAGCCGCGAGGCGCAGAAGGCATCGCCAACGGCCGGCGG
>DATEIF010000267.1:0-3403 GCA_035279205.1 Vineibacter sp. | reverse complement strand
GGCGCCGGACGCGGCGCCGGGCGCTGCTGCAGGTGCGGCTGGCCGGTCTGCATGATCGGCTTGTCGATGCTGAGGTACTTCGGCTCGGGCTGGTGCATCACCGCGGCCGAGATGCCGGTGGCGACCACCGACACCCGCATGCGGCCCTGCATGGCGGCATCGAAGGTCGAGCCGAAAATGATGTCGGCGTCGGGGTCGACTTCTTCGCGGATGCGGTTGGCGGCCTCGTCGACCTCCAGCAGGGTCATGTCGAGCCCGCCGGTGATGTTGATCAGCACGCCCTTGGCGCCCTTCATCGAGGCGTCTTCGAGCAGCGGGTTGGAGATCGCCGCCTCGGCCGCCGCCTTGGCGCGGTCCGGGCCCTCGGCCTCGCCGGTGCCCATCATCGCCTTGCCCATCTCGCCCATGACGGTGCGGATGTCGGCGAAGTCGAGGTTGATCAGGCCGGGCATCACCATCAGGTCGGTGACGCCGCGCACGCCCGAGTAGAGAACATCATCCGCCATCTTAAAGGCATCGGCGAACGTCGTCTTCTCGTTGGCGATTTTGAACAGGTTCTGGTTCGGAATGATGATCAGCGTGTCGACGTATTTCTCGAGCTCGATGATGCCGTCATCGGCCATCGCCATGCGACGGCGGCCCTCGAAGTGGAACGGCTTGGTCACCACGCCGACGGTGAGGATGCCCTGGTCGCGCGCGGCCTGTGCGATCACCGGCGCAGCGCCTGTGCCCGTGCCGCCGCCCATGCCGGCGGTGACGAACACCATGTTCGAACCTTCGAGCGCCTTCATCAGCTCGGGCAGCGCCTCTTCAGCAGCCTGCTTGCCGACGGCCGGTCGTGCGCCGGCGCCGAGGCCCTGGGTGATGCTGATGCCGAGCTGGATGCGGCGATCCGCCAGCGACTGGCCCAGTGCCTGCGCGTCCGTGTTGGCAACGACGAACTCGACACCTTCCAGCGACGACGAAATCATATTGTTGACGGCATTGCCACCGGCTCCACCGACGCCGATGACAGTGATACGCGGCTTAAGGTCGGACTCCGACTGTGGGAGCGACAGATTGATTGTCATTGGCATTCTCCAGGCGAAGACGAGGGGGGTATCTGCGTCGGAGCCGCCGTGATCCCTCGGTTTGTTGGAGATCTTCGACGACACCGGCCTTGGTTTTTTTGCGGCCGTTGGGGATTGCCAGTCCCATCAATGATTCTAAACTAAAAATTATCCCGTATCCAACTGCCAATTCGACCGAAGCGGCCCACAGGTGCTTCCGCCGGTGGATTTTGTGGCTGGCTCACCGCCTGGACCTGCTGCGAGGCATGGATCAGCAGTCCGGCGCAGCCGGCGAACGACGGGCCGGCCAGCGACTCCGCCAGACCCGGCATCCGCAGCGGACCGCCCAGGCGGACCTTCTTGTTGAGGATCTCGCCGGCGATCTCGGGCAGACCATCGAGCTGGCTGGCGCCGCCGACCAGCACGACACGGCCGCCGGCCAGGCGCCCGATGCCGCTGGCTTCGAGACGGCTACGCACCAGCTCGAAGGTCTCCTCGATGCGCGGCCGGATGATGCCGACCAGGATCGATCGCGGCACGTGGTTGGGAGTCGTGCGCTTCTGCTCGCCGATCAGCGGCACGTCGATGATGTCGTACTCGTCGTTGGGACGGGCGCGGGCGCGACCGATCAGGGTCTTCATGCGCTCGGCATCGGCCAGCGGCGTCGACAGCCCGCGGGCAATATCGTGGGTCACGTGGCCGCCGCCGATGGGAATCGAATCGACATGCACGAGATGGTCTTCATAGAAGACCGCGATCGAGGTGGTGCCGCCGCCCATGTCGACCAGTGTGGCGCCAAGCTTGTGCTCGTCCTGCACCAGGGTGGCGAGGCCGGCGGCATAGGGCGTTGCCACCCGGTCGGCGATGTCGAGATGGGCGCGCTTCACGCAGACGGCGAGGTTGCGCATGGCGCCGGTCGCCGCAGTCACCAGATGGATATCGACTCCCAGCCGCTCGCCGTACATGCCGCGCGGCTCGAGCACGGCGCTGCCGTCGACGGCGTATCCGACGGGCAACGTATGGATCAGGTCGCGATCGGATGTCTCGGCCGGCAGGTGGACCTGCGACAGCAGGCGGCGCACGTCGCGCTCGCCGATCTCGTGGTGCCCGACCTGGATCTCCAGAGTCTGATTGTGCGACGCCGGCTGGCCGCCGCCGACGCCGACGATCACCTCGCGGATCGTCTCGCCGCACATTTCCTCGGCCGCGCTGACGGCCGACGAGATGGCCCGCGTCGCCTGCTCCATGTCGACGATGTTGCCGGAGCGCAGGCCAGCCGCTGCGTGGTGGCCGATGCCGATCACGCGCAGGCCGGCGCCATCGATGCGCGCCACGAAGCACACGACCTTGCTTGTGCCGATGTCGAGCGCCGCAACGATGCCGTTTCTTGTCTTTGCCACGGTACGCACTCCACTCTCAGTCTTTTATCTTTGGGCACCGCCTGCCGGTGTGGGCCTGCGAGCAGTGTCAGCCGGCGCCACCGGCTTGGCCGCCGGCACCGGTTTCGCACCGGCCCCCGCCGGTGCTGGTTTGGCGCCGGCCGCGGCCGGCGCAACATCGACGCGGGCCGGCGTCCGATCGGCGACGGCCTGCAGGGGATCCGGCGCACCGCGCCGGCGAAGGATCAGTATACCCGGAAGACGAAGATCCACGACCGACAAGTCGCGCGCCAGCAGATTGTCGCTCTTGTCCAGCGCCATCAGGCGCTGCAGCGCCGCCGCCGCGTCGTCGGCCGGCAGCTTGACCGTGGGCCCGTCCTCGAGCGTCAGGTTCCAGCGCCGCTGCCCGACATAGACCGCCGCGCGCAGGCGGTCGCGCAACGCCCGCGCATCCTGCAGCAGCAGCAGAAGCTCGGCCAGGTGCTCCGGCGCGCCCTCCCCCGCCACCACCAGCCGCACCTGGGACTCGGCGGGATCGACGGTGCGCACCTTGCGGCCCAGGCGGTCGATCAGCACGTACTCGGTGGTGCGCTTGCCGTTGGCGGCGACCACGTCGTTCTGCCACAGCGCCACGGCACTGCGCTCGCGCAGGGTCACATGAATGGTGTCGGGCCAGCGGCGTTCGACCGCGGCGTGCTCGACCCATTCGATCTGCTCCATGCGATGACGGGCGGCATGCAGGTCGACCGACAGCAGCGACTGGCCGCGACGCACGTCGAGCGCCTTCAGGATGGCGTCCTGGGTGACGTGGCGCCGCCCCTCGACGGTGATGTCCTGCAGCGGGAACGGCGCGAAGGCGGTGATGCGGTCGCTCCAGCCCTGGGCCCAGGCCTTGACGTCCTCAACCTTGCCGCTCTTCCACAGCACATAGCCGCCGATGGCGCCGCCGCCCAGCACACCCACCAGCAGGCCCAG
>DATEIF010000266.1:0-6840 GCA_035279205.1 Vineibacter sp. | reverse complement strand
GTGCTTGCCGCGTGCCGTGAAATCGTCATGATCGACTGTGAGTATTCGCTCGGTTATGGGGTCCCGGAGGCTCAAGCAAATGACACGACCAAAGAATTCCTCCCGTCGGCGGCTGACGGCCGTGGCGGGGCTGACGGCTGCATTGCTGGCTTCGACGTCGGCACTGGCACAGGAACTGGCGCTGAAGCGGGTGATGCTGTCGTCGGGTGGCGTGGGGTACTTCGAATACGAGGCCGCCGTCGAGAACGACGCGACCTTGAAGCTGACCGTCAACCTGGACCAGGTCGACGACGTGCTGAAGAGCCTGGTGGTCTATGACGACAAGGGCGGTGTCGGCGGATTGAGCCTGCCGGGCCGCGAGCCGCTGTCGCAGGTGTTCCGCGACCTGCCGTTCGACCAGAGCGCGCTGGCCTCGCCGGCGGCGCTGTTGAACGCGTTGCGCGGTGCGGAGATCTCGGTCGGTGGTCCGCGCACGGCGACGGGGCGTGTGGTGGCGGTGAACCCGGAGCCGGTGATCAGCCCGGAGGGTCGGCAGATCGGGGTGCGCAACCGCGTGATGCTGATGACGGACAAGGGTCTGCAGCAGTTCGTGCTGGAGGAGGCGGAGAACTTGCAGTTCGCCGATCCGGCGGTGCGGACGCAGGTGCAGAAGGCGTTGGCGGCGATCGCCTCGAACCGGGCCAAGGACGCGCGCACGGTGGAGCTGACGTCGAAGGGTCAGGGCAAGCGTACGGTTCGGGTGGCGTACATCGTGACGGCGCCGGTGTGGAAGGCGTCGTACCGGCTGACGGTGCCGGGCGAGGGCGATGTCACCAAGGCGCACCTGCAGGGGTGGGCCGTGGTGGAGAACATGAGCGGCCAGGACTGGAAGGATGTCGATCTCACCCTGGTGTCCGGTCACCCCATCGCCTTTCGCCAGGCGCTGTATCAGTCGTACTATGTCGATCGCCCCTACGTGCCGGTCGACGTCGTGGGTCGTCTGATGCCGAAGACCGACCAGGGCACGATGCCGGCACCGCCGCCACCGCCGTCGCCGGCACCCGCGGCACCGGTCATGCGCGGGCGCGACCAGCGCCAGATGACGCCCGACGGCAAGGTGATGCCCTATCTCGGCGCGCCGGGCGCGGCGCCCATGAGCGAAGCCGGACGATCCGATACGGTCGCGGCGCCGGCCGACCAGGTCGCGGCGCAGGAAGCGCTGACCCAGGTGTCGTTCCGCTTCCCCAACCCGGTGACGGTCGGCAATGGGTTGACGCTCTCGGTGCCCATCATCAACGGCGAGGTGCCGGTGAAGCGCCAGGCGCTCTATCAGCCCGAGACTCACGCGCGCAACCCGCTGGCCTCGGTGCGCCTGCAGAACGACGGCAACACCGGCCTGCCGCCGGGCGTGGTGACCATCTACGAGCGCGCCGGCGGCCAGGTGGCCTATGTCGGCGATGCGCGGCTGGCGGCGCTGCCGGCGGGCGAAAACCGCCTGCTGAGCTATGCGCTCGACCAGAAGGTGACGGTGAACGTCGAGTCGACGCAGACCGAGACCCTGGTCAAGGGCAGCATCGTGCAGGGCGTGCTGCGCTACGAGATGCTGCAGCGCCAGACGGTGACCTATCGGGTCAAGGCGCCGGCCAAGGAGGACCGCCAGCTTTTGGCCGAGACGCCCAAGCTCGACGGCTGGAAGCTGGTCAAGCCTGTCACCCAGAACGTCGGTCAGATCGAGGGCAAGTACCGCATCCCGTTCGACCTCAAGGGCGGCGAGACGCAGACCTTCGAGGTCGTGCAGGAGCTGGTCGCCCTGCAGGAGCTTGAGCTGCTCGACGGCGAGGAGGAGCGCATCGCCTTCTTCGCCAAGGCCAAGGAGTTCGACCAGAAGACGCGCGACGCGCTCAACCGCATCATCCAGCTGCAGGGTGCGGTGAGGACTGCCGAGAAGAAGGTCGAGCAGGGCGAGGCGCAGCGCACGCGCATCGCCCAGGAGCAGCAGCGCATCCGCGAGAACCTCAAGAGCGTGCCGGCGAACTCCGACCTGCAGCGCCGCTATCTCGCGACGCTCGACAAGCAGGAGACCGAGCTCGAGACCCTGGCCCGCCAGCGCGCCGACGCCGAGAAGGCCGTCGACACCGCCCGCGCCGCGCTCGAAGCCTACATTCGCACGCTGGGCTAGGCGGGCGATCTTCACCTTCCCCCGCTTGTGGGGGAAGGTGAGTCGCGACTGTCATCCTCTCGCTACGCTCGGGGATGACTGGTCAGCGAATGGGCATGTCGATATCGCGACAGGCAACCGTAACAAAACCGTAAGCTGGCCGGGCGATCACTCGCTCGTGCCTGGGGATGGACACATAACGGACTCTCGGCGCAGATTCCCGGTCGATTGTGAAGACCGGGTCAAGGTGTGGTTCGAGAGTGCGTATGATCGAGGATCGCGAAGCGCCGCCGGCGTTGCTGGATCTCATCTATGACGCGGCCACCGAGGCCGATCTCTGGACATCGATCCTGCGCGAGATCGCGCGCCTGACCGATAGCGCCGGTGGCCTGCACTACGGCCTGTCGGTCGACAAAAGCGCCGTGTTCTTCGAGCACATGGGCGGTCTCAGCGAGGAGAGCAATCGCATCTTCAAGGCGCGGCACGTGCAGAATCCCTGGAGCCTGCACATGAGGACGTCACCGACCGGGATCGTCGTTGCCTCTGACGATATCCTGCCCCTGGCCGACCTGCAGCGGACCGCCTTTTTCGACGAGGTCCTGCGGCCGCAGGGCCTGGGCCACAGCGCCATGGTGCCGCTGGCCACCAAGCGCGACTTCATCGCCGCGTTCAGCATCCAGCGCGGCCCGCACCAGGGTCCATTCGGGCACCGCGAGCTTCAGTTCCTGGCCGAACTTACGCCCCACATGCGCCGGTCCATGCAGCTGGGCTACCGCATTGACGCCTACCGCGCGCTGCAGCATGCGCAGTATCGCGCGCTTGACCGCCTGGCGGTCGGCGTCATCCTGCTGGACCGCGCCGCCCGGGTGCTGTTCGCCAACGCGGCGGCACAGTCATGGAGCGTGGGCGATCACGGCCTGCGGCTCAACGGCGGGCAGCTATCGCACAGATCGACCACGCATGCGCGGCAGCTCGAAAGCCTGGTGCGATCGGTTCTGCGCGGCACGCCGATCGGCGCCATCGGCATTCCCGGCGGCGACGGCCAGCGGCTGGCCGTGATCGCCTCATCGGTGCTGGGCAAGGACAAGGAACGGTTTGCGACGGCCGGCTTCCGTGACCCGGCGGTCATGGTGTTCGTGTTCGATCCGGCCAACAAGAACGGCATCGCACCGGCCTATGTCATGGACGTCTATGGCCTGACCTTGGCCGAGGCCAGGGTGGCCATCGCGATAGCGGCCGGCAAGAACATCCCGGAGACGGCACATTGGCTGGGCCTGTCGCCCAACACGGTGAAGAGCCATCTGCGGATCGTCTTCGGCAAGACCGGTGCCCGCGGCCAGGCCGAGCTGGCGAGCCTGATTGCGCCACTGGGCCTCGCGACCGCCGAGCAGACGATGCCCTTCACGATATCATGAGTGCGTCGGTCGCTCGGAATCACACGCGGCATCACCCGATCGGGTGACGCCCGTCCCGTATTGGCGCCCTATGGTGGAGGCAGGACGCGCAGGGTGAGGGTCGGCAGCATGAGGGAACGGCAGGAAATTCCCGAGACGCTGCTGGACATGATCTATGACGCGGCCGCCGACGATCAGCTGTGGCCCTCGATCTTTCGCGAGGTCGCCAGCCGGACCAACAGCGTCGGCGGTGTACTGCTCTACCAGTCGCAGAAAGCGCGCGCCGTCTTCTTCGAGCATCATTTCCGGTCCGATGACGCGTGCATCCGCGCGCTCCGGGAGCGGCACGTGCTCAACCCGTGGACCAACTACATGCACGCCTTCCGGCCGGTCGGCGTCGTCGTGCCGTCCGACGCCATCCTGCCGTTCGCCGACCTGCAGCGCACCGCCTTCTATGACGAGGTGCTGCACCCGCAGCAGCTCGGCCACAGCGCCATGATCGGCCTCGAGAAGAAGACGGAAGCCGGCGTGGCGTTCGCGATGAACCGGGGGCCGCGCCAGGGGCCTTACGGCGCCGACGAACTGCGTCTTCTGGGAGCACTGACTCCCCATCTACGACGTTCGATCAAGCTCGGTTTCCAGGTTGGCGCCTACAAGGCCTTGCAGCGTGCCGACCACCTGGCGCTGGATCGCTTTGCCATGGGGGTCATCCTGCTCGACGGCCAGGCGCGCATTCTCTACGTCAACGAAGCCGCCCGACAGCTGGACCGCGAGGGCGATGCGCTGCGCCTGCGCCAGACGAAGGTGGGCCACGTCGCACCGCTGCATGCGCGGCGGCTCGATGATCTGGTGCAGTCGGTCCTGCGTGGTACGCCGATGGCCGCCATCGGCGTACCACGGGCCGATGACGGCTACCCGCTCACGATCCTGGCATCCTCGGTGCGCGGCCAGGATGTCGCGCGCTTCGCGGACGCCTATGCGGCGGACGCTGCGGTCGTGCTGTTCATCTTCGATCCCGCCAGCAAGGCCGGTGTCCCGGCGACCTGGCTCATGGACGCCTATGGCCTGACGCACGCGGAAGCCAACGTCGCGATCGCCGCATCCGGGCATGGCAGCATCGCCGAGGCGGCGGACGACCTGCGGGTCTCGCCCAACACCATCAAGACTCACCTGCGTCACGTCTTTGCCAAGACCGGCATCGGTCGGCAATCCGAGCTGGCGGCGCTGATCGCCGCCCTGGGCATCGTGCGTGGCGACTAGGGCGGATTGTCGCGATCGGCAATCGCGATCGCTCGGTCCGATCGATAGCGCAGCTGCGTCGATCCGCGGCTCGTGCCATTCTGCGGCTCAACAGGTCTTTCGGGAGTTCGCGTGCCTCGCACGATCGTCATCACCGGCTGCGACGCCAACCACGACGTGCTTGCGGCGGAGCTTCTGGCTTCGCTGCGGGCTGCGTCGGTGCCTGACGTCACGATCGGCTTCCTGCGGGTGGGCGACGCGCCCGCCCCGGAGGCGCTCACGTCTCTTGCCGACAGGGTCGTTCAGGTCCCGTTGGGCGACCTCGAGATCCGCCCGGACGAAGGTTTTCAGGTCGCGTGCCTGGCCGTCAAGGCCCGGTTGCCGGATCTCTTTCCCGGCTTTGATATCTATATCTGGCTCGATGGCGACACGTGGGTGCAGAACGGCATCGGTCTGGCCCAGATCGCGATGGGCGCTGGGCAGGCCGATGTCTGCATCCATCCGCAGCTCGATCCCAACTACTTCGCATGCCAGTACCCCGACAACTACACGTGGATCGTGTACGAGCGGCTTTTCGGCCCGCAAGAGCGGGAGAGACTTGTGCGCTTCCCGATGATCAACGGCGGCGTCTTCGGCGCCCGCGCCACGTCGCCACTGTGGCAGGCATGGAAGACATCGCTGGATGAGATCCGGGCGCGGCTGATGCCGCAGTCGTCGCGGTTCTTCTCGGACCAGATTCCCCTGCACCGGCTGATCTACTCCGGACATCTGACGCTGTATCCGCTGCGCGCCGTCAACAACTGGCTGGTGCTGCACGGCCTGCCGCGGCTCGACAAGGCGACCGGCCGCCTGACGGCGCCGTCGTTTCCCTACGAGGACATCAACATCATTCATCTGGTCGGCGACTCCAAATGGCGTCGCTACAACATCGATGGTACCGAGACGTCCCTGCGCTATCGCGACGTTCTGCAGCACCTGGCGCAGCCGGCGGGTTGATTGTCGGGGAATGTCCATGGCCGCCGCGAGTCTCATGATCGCAACACCCTGTTTCGGTGGCATGGTGACGAATGCTTACTTCCTGTCGATGCTCGGAACCTGCGCGGTGCTGGGCAAGCGCAACATCGTCCATGAAGTCGTCACGGCCGCCGGCGACAGCCTGATTACGCGCGCGCGCAACTCGCTGGTCGCGGTGTTCATGGAGTCGTCGCATTCTCACCTGCTGTTCGTCGACGCCGATATCGAGTGGCCGGCCGACGCGGTCCTGCGCCTGCTGACGGCGGACAAGGACGTGATCTGCGGCGCCTATCCCCGAAAGAAACTGCCGCCGGAGTACGCAGTGAACCTCGTGACGGCCGAGGACGGCACAGTGCGCCGCTGCCCAACGTCGGGAGCGGTGCAGGTCATGGAGGCCGCAAGCGGCTTCCTGATGATCCGCCGCGTCGTGTTCGAGCAGATGATGGTGGCCTTCCCGGAGCGACACTATCGCGACACCGAATACCTCACGCCGTCGCAGGGGCAATACGCCTACGCCCTGTTCGATTGCATGATCGATACCGTTGACGGCGAGCCGCGCTACTACTCCGAGGATTTCGGCTTTTGTCGCCGGTGGCGATCCATCGGCGGTGAGGTGTGGCTGGATCCCACCATACGGCTCAACCACCACGGCACGGTCGCCTATGAAGGTGATCCGCTGCGCATGTTTGCGCCGCGGCGGATGGCAAACGAGAGTCATCAGGAAAATTAGGCAGCATCACCCGGGCGGGTGATGCGTCGGCGCTGGCTGACATCGCAATCTGCACGAGAGCATTGATTGCGTATGGGAGGCAGCGTTGTGAGTGCGTCGGGTGATCTTGGCTGGGCACCACGCGCCTGTCACGTGCGCGGTGTTGCTGCAGCGCTCCTGGCGGCGCTGGTTGCCGTCGAAGCCTCGGGCCAGACTCCGCCGGTGCTGCAAACCCCGCCGGTGTCGTCACCGCCGCCGCGGCCACCCGGGACCCTGCCGCCCGATGCGATCCCGGCGGCACCGCCGGGCACGCGCGGCGCGCCGCCTGGTGCCGAGCACATTTTCAT
>DATEIF010000265.1:0-7450 GCA_035279205.1 Vineibacter sp. | reverse complement strand
TTCGAGACGATCAGCGGCCACGGCAGCGGCATCGTGCGCCTCACGCCCGACGCCGCCGATGGCAGCCTCAAGGCGTGGACCCTGCTCACGACGCTGGAGGCGCTGAAAGGCCACGAGGAGCGGCTCGCGACGGCGCGGCCGCGCGGCCAGTCCTATGCGCGTGACTTCCGCGGGCCCAACTGGCTGGACCAGCGCCGGGCAGCGGCGGCGTACGCCGATCACGATCCTACGGTGCTGGTCGTCGGCGGCGGGCAGGCCGGCCTCTCGATCGCCGCGCGCCTGGGCCAGCTGCAGGTCGACACCCTGATCGTCGATCGCATGGACCGCGTCGGCGACAACTGGCGCAAGCGCTACCATGCGCTCACCCTGCACAACCAGGTGCAGGTCAACCACCTGCCGTACATGCCGTTCCCGCCGACCTGGCCGACCTATATTCCCAAGGACAAGCTGGCCGGCTGGTTCGAGGCCTATGTCGAGAGCCTGGAGCTCAACTACTGGACTGGCACCGAGCTCGAGGGTGGTCGCTACGATGCACGGGCAGGGCGCTGGACGGTCACCCTGCGCCGCGCCGACGGCACACGGCGCACCCTGCATCCGCGCCATGTCGTCATGGCGACCGGCGTCAGCGGCATTCCCAGCATCCCCGACATCCCCTCGCTGCGCGACTTCGCAGGCACGGTGCTGCACTCCAGCCAGTACGAGGACGGCGAGGCCTGGCAGGGCAAGCGTGCCATCGTCGTCGGCACCGGCAACAGCGGCCACGACATCGCCCAGGACCTCCACTCGGGCGGTGCCCATGTGACGCTGGTCCAGCGCAGCCCGACCCTGATCGTCAATGTCGAGCCCAGCGCGCAGCTGCCCTATGCGCTCTACGACGAAGGCCCGTCGCTGGAAGACTGCGACCTCATCACGATGTCGATGCCGCTGGCGCTGGCGAAGAAGAGCCATGTCCACTTCACCGAACGGGCCCGGGCGATGGACAAGGACCTGCTCGACGGGCTCGCGCGCATCGGCTTCAAGCTCGACTTTGGCGAGGCCGGCACCGGCTGGCAGTTCAAGTATCTCACCCGCGGCGGCGGCTACTATTTCAACGTCGGCTGCTCCGATCTGCTGGTGGACGGAAAAATAGGGCTGCTGCAGTTCGCCGACATCGACCGCTTCGTCGCCGCCGGCGCGCGTTTGCGCAGCGGGGAAACGCAGGCGGCCGACCTGGTCGTGCTGGCGACCGGCTACAAGGGCCAGGAGCATCTGGTGCGCAAGCTGTTCGGCGAGACGGTCGCCGAGCGGGTGGGCGCGATCTGGGGCTTCGGCGACGGCCAGGAGCTGCGCAACATGTTCACGCGCACGCCCCAGCCCGGCCTGTGGTTCATCGCCGGCAGCCTGGCGCAGTGCCGCATCTACTCGAAATACCTGGCGCTGCAGATCAAGGCTTTGGAGTTGGGCCTGTTGCAGGATACCCGGGAGGCTCTCCACGCGGCCGCATAGCCGTGAGTGCCGGCACGCGTCTATGAAGGTGCGGGCGGCGGCGGTGGCAAGCGGCGTCGGCCCGGGCGGTCCTTTTCTCGCGGTCAACGGCCTTTGAACAACCGGCGCAAACGGCTCTCGCGGCGGGGCGTCCCGTGTTTGGGCTGTGCGGGACGGCGTTTGCGCACCAGACGCGCGCCTTCCTCGCCGCGCACCAGGACCACCGTGCGGTCGTGGTAGCTCTCCAGGCCGGGACGGTGGCCGATGCTGATCACGGTGGCGCCCGCCAATTCCTCGCTCAGCAGCGCCATCAGCATGGTCTGGCTGTTCTCGTCGAGCGCCGCCGTCGCCTCGTCCATGACGATCCAGTCGGGCTGCTGCAACAGCAGGCGTGCGAAGGCGAGCTTCTGCTGCTCGCCGCCGGACAGGATGTGGTCCCAGCGCTCTTCGTCGTCGAGGCGGTCGGCCAGGCCGGCCAGGTCGACGCGCTCCAGGGCCGCGCGCAGGGTCGCGTCGTCGAAGGCGTCGGCGCGCGAGGGATAGGCGAGCGCCGCGCGCAGCGTGCCCAGCGGCAGATAGGGGCGCTGCGGCAGGAACATGAAGCGGCAATCAGGCGGCAGGTCGATGGCGCCGCGGCCCCAGGGCCACAGCCCCGCGATGCAGCGCATCAAGGTGCTCTTGCCGGTGCCTGACTCGCCCACGACCAGGACGCGCTCGCCCGGCGCGACGTCGCCGGTCGCGTTGGCCACGACGATGGCCCCGTCAGGATAGGCGATATCGAGATCCCGCAGGCGCAGCATCGGCTGTGATCCCGGTGCCACGATGATGCCGTCGCCGGTGTCGATGCTGCGATCGCGCTCGAGTGCCTCCAGCGCGTCGGTGAAGCCGGCGACGCGGCGCACGCTGGCGGCCCACTCGCTGTAGCGCGCGAAATTGTCGACGAACCACGACAGCCCGCGCTGGACCTGGGCGAAGGCGCCCACAATCTGCATCAGGCCGCCGAGCGCGATGGCGCCGGCAAAGTAGTGCGGCGCTGCGACGACGACGGGAAAGAACGGCGCCAACAGGCCGTAGCCGGTCGACAGCGCCATCATGGATCGCAGCTGCGCGATCAGCGTGCGCCACACCCTCACGACGTCGGTCAGCGCCTGGTCCAGGCCGGCGCGCTCGTCGGCCTCGCCGCGGCACAGCGCAATGCCCTCCGATTCCTCGCGCACCCGCACCAGCCGGAATCGCAGGTCACCCTCGCGCGCCCGGCGGTCGACGTTGATGCGCACCAGCGGCCGGCCCAGCCGGAAGGCGAGGAACGATCCGATGCCGGCATAGAGCAGGGCTGCCCAGACCATGTAGCCGGGGACGGCGACGGACGTGTCGCTGACTGCGAAGGAGAGGGTACCGGACACGCTCCACAGGATGCCCACGAAAGCGATCAGCAGCAGCAGGTTGTCGGTGATGCCAACGATGAAGTCGATGGCGCTCTCGGTTGCCAGCCGCGCGTCGTCGGCAATGCGCTGATCGGGATTGTCGTGATCGCCGGTCATGAACGTGAGCTGATAGTGCCGGCCGGCATCGACCCACGTGCCGATCAGGTGGCGCGTCAGCCAGCGCCGCCAGGAGACCTGCAGGTTCATGCGCATGTGGAGCTGGATGACGGCCACGGCGATCGAGGCCGCGACCCACAGAATGAGGATCAGCGACTGCCGGACGAACGTGTCGACGTCCCGGCGCTCGAGCGCGTTGAAGAAATCGACGTTCCACAGGTTGATGCGCACAAGGATGTAGGTCTGCGCCGCGCTGAGGGCCAGCAGGCCACCCAGCGCGGCGCGGCGCAGCCAGCGCCGTTCGCTGAAGAAGTAGCCGTGTGCGGACTGCCAGAAAAGACCAGGAACTGACCGTTGCCGGGCGGGCGCATCATCCACGTTCGCGGCGTCTTCGGACGGCGCCGGAATCGAGGCGGTCGTCATATCGGGTATTCCTCGCTCCTTGCGAAAGATCCGCGACCGCCGCCGCCCCGGTAGCGCACATGCTCTGCGCCGTCGCTAATAACGGCGTCGGGCATTGGCGGTTCCAGAGTGCGCCCGCACGAGCCGCGTGCTGTGACTTTGGCGAGCGCAGCCTTTCGTGTGACGGGGGCATCACCCGTGTCCGGCGGCGGACGTCGTGGGACGTGGCGGTCGGCTGGAACTTCAGCGCATCCGTGACGTTGCAGCCGCAACTCCCGAGATGGAGGAGCGCATGGCACGTGCCGAGGAACGCCTCATGGAGTGGCTGCGCGATGCGCATGCCATGGAGGAGCAGGCGGAGCAGATGCTCCGGACCACGGCTCACCGACTGAAGGACTATCCGCAGATCCGCGACAAGCTGATCCGACATCTGGAGCAGACAAGGCGGCAGGCCATTACGGTGCGGGGATGCATCGAACGGCGTGGCGGCGACATTTCCTTCGTCAAGGACATGGTCGCCCGGACCACGGCACTGGCCCAGGGGCTGGGCGCGCTTTTCGTGAGCGACGATGTGGTGAAAGCGCTGCTGGCGCTGCACACGTTCGAGCAGATGGAGATCGGCGCGTATACGATCCTGATCGCGGCGGCGGAACGGGTGGCCGACGACGAGACCAAGGAGGCCTGCGCGGCTATCCTGGCCGAAGAGCGGGACATGGCGGAGTGGCTGGCGGCGCAGTTCGTCCCGGTCACCATTGAATATCTGTCGCGCGAGCAGTCGAAGGCGGCCTGAACGGCGGTCGCTGCGGTGGCATCACACGGAGGTTGCGATGGAATACAAGACCCGTGACCAGATTCAGGCAATGGTGAGCACGGCGCCCGTGCACGTCGTGCGTCAGCCCATGACCCGGCGCGAGAAACTGGAGCGATGGGCGGCCCTGCTGGATGAGCACAAGGGACGCGTGCGGCCGCTGCGCGGCATCGAATTCGTGACGCCCGAGAAGCGCGCGGCCCTGCGCGGCGACGACTCGCCGCTGGCGCTGGCGGCGGCCGACCCGGTCCTGCGGGCCGAGGGGCTTCGTAATGACGAATTCGGCCACGGCGCCCGCTTCTTCGAGCTCACCAACGGCGAGGCGCATCGCCTTCTGTGCGATTGCCACTACGGCGGCAGAATGACCCCGAAGGAGCTGGCGTTCCGTCTGCGCTTCGTCGCCCGGCACCCGATCCTGTCGAAGTTCATCTGACGACGGCGCCGGCGAGCCCTCCCGGCCCGCCACGCCTCCCGGCAAGAAATCTTCGCGCGCCGTAGATGCGTCATGGCCTAATCTCTATGCGCCTCTATGCCTGAAAGGAAGGCCAAGGCGGTTCGACCACACGCTGGGGCGCGCCACTCTGTGGCGCGTCATGTGTCGATCCAGACGAAGACGCGCGACGCCGACTGCGCTGAAATTTCCCCCTCGCACGTGGCGCAAAATCTCTGAACCATCCATGGCAAGGGCGAAACGTTTGACCCTGGGAGCGCGGGCCTCCGGCCCGCCCATGCGGGCGAGACGCCCGCGCTCCCAGGAGAAGACTCAGAACCGATAGGCGAGAGTGCCCTTGATGCTGTGATCCTGGGCGTCGCCCGAGAGCACACCGGCATAGGCGGCACCGACAGTGAGCGCCTTGCCGATCTTCAGATCGAACCCGGCCTCGACGACCACCGCGTCGCGCGCGATGGGCACGCCCTCGACGCCGAACGACGAGCCGCCGGCGAAGGCCAGCCGCGCCGCCGGCGTCACGTCCCCGAAGGCATGGCGCCAGCCCAGCTTGCCGCGCAGGGTCAGCGCCTTGGTGTCATCGTTCCACACCTGCGCCGCGGCGCGCACACCGAGTGTGGTGAACAGGTTGCTGTCGCTGCCGCCGCGGCCGCGCAGGGCGGCGGCACCACCGCTCTCGCCGAAGCGGTCGCTGTCGAGATGCACCCAGGCCAGGCTGGCGAACGGCTCGATCGCAGCACTGCCCACGGCGACGGTGTAGCCGACATCGCCGAACAGCTGCGTCGTGCGCGCGTCGTAGTCGGCCTTTGTCGAGTCAACGAAGCCGCCAAAGGCGATGCCGCGGGTGGTGTCGATGCTGTGCCAGGTATGGGCGGCGCCGACGCGCAGACCCAGCGCGCCGAACCGCGCACCGCCATAGAGGGCGAGATGGTAGCTGTCGATCGACGCGCGCGAGCTGCGACCATCGACGTCGAGTGTGGTGCGGCTGTAGCCGGTGGCAAGACCGATGGTCCAGGTGCCGTCGATGGTGGTGTCGGCACCGACGAAGAGGCCGCCGGTGGTGCGGTCGGCGCGTGCGGCGTTGCCGTCGCCGCCAATATGGCCCCAGGCACCGAACGCCTGCATCCAGGCGGTGATGGCGGTGCCGTCCTGCGGCCGCTGCGCCTGATCGTTCATTTGCGCCAGCGCCGCGAACTGAGGTGCGGCACCACCTGACGTGCCGGCCTGGGCGGTGCGACTCGTGATGGCGTCGCGCAGGTAACGGCCCTCGTCGATCAGCACGCTCTTGGTCGAGGCATGGATCTCGCCGGAGAGCGCGTTGAAGGCCTGCCGCGCCGACGCGGCATCGGGCAGGGAGGCGATGGCATCGTAGACGGCATTGCCGGCGCCCAGGCTCTCGGCGCCGCGGCCGGCGGCGCACTGGTTGCGCGACGCGGCGACGTCGCAGAAGGCGACGGCGTTGCGGGTGACGTCGAGGTAGACGTTGCCGGGATCGTAGGTCAGCGCCAGGTTGAGGAAGGGCAGGTTCTGGGTGAAGCCCGAGAAGGTACCCGAGACACCGGCATCAGCGGTGAGGATGGTGTAGCGGCTGCCGATGGCATAAGTACCGCCAGCTTTGACGACGGAGACGGTACCACCGGTCAAGGTCGCGGTACCGGTGGCATGCAGCAGATCGCCGGTGCCTGAAGGCTCGATCTCGACCTCGTAGGTGGAGCCGGGCGCGAAGCTGACGTTGCCGTTGACGTTGAGCGTGCCGATGGAATTGCCGGGCGCCACGGTGCCACCGCTGTTGGCGACGATGCCGCCCACCGTGCCTGTGCCACCCAGAATGCCGCCGGTGACGCTGACGGTGGAGGCGATGCTGCCGTTGACCGCCAGCCGTCCGCTCTCGACCGTGGTGCCGCCGGTATAGGTGCTGGTGCCGGTCAGCACCGTGGTGCCGGCGCCGATCTGACGCACGCCGCCGCTGCCGGAGATCGCGCCCGCGAACGTGGCGACGTCGCCGCGGTTGAAGGCAAGCGTGCCGTTGTTGGCGACGTTGCCTGCGATCTCGCCTGATGTGCCGCCGTTGCCCAGCTGCAGGGTGCCGGCATTGATGGTGGTGCCGCCGCTGTAAGTGTTGGCGGCGGTCAGCACCGTGGTGCCGGTGCCGTTCTGCTGCAGCGTGCCGCTGCCGGAGATCGCACCGGCCAGCATCAGCGTGTCGCTGCGGTTGACGGTGAGCGTGGCATTGTTGATGACGTCGCCCGCGATGGCGCCGGATGTGCCGCCGTTGCCGAGCTGCAATACGCCGGATGTGATCGTGGTGGTGCCGGTGTAGGTGTTGTTGCCGGTCAAGGTCAGCGTGCCACTGCCCGTCTTGGTGAGGCCGCCGGTGCCAGTGATGACGCCGCTCATGGCGAGGTCGGCGTCGGTCTGCAGCGTGCCGCCGGCGGTGCCCAGCGTGGCATTGCGCGCGGTGGCAAAGGCTGCGGTGTTCTGCAGGGCGCCACCGTTGAAGCTGAGCCCGCCGCTGGCGTCACCGAGGTTGGCATCGGCGGCGACGGCGAGCGTGCCGGCATTCAGCACCGTACCGCCACTATAGGTGTTGGTGGCCGTCAAGGTGAGCGTGCCGATGCCGTTATGCTCGACGGCGCCGCTACCGGAGATGACGCCGGCGAACGTCACGGCATCGGAGCGGTTGAACGCGAAGATGGCGTTGTTGACGACGTCGCCCATGATCGAGCCCGTGGTGCCGCCGTTGCCGATCTGCAAGGTGCCTGCCTGGATCTGCCAGGGGGTGGCAAC
>DATEIF010000264.1:0-3490 GCA_035279205.1 Vineibacter sp. | reverse complement strand
CGCGCACCGCCCGTGCCAGGCGCTCGGACAGCGCTGTGACGCGATCGCCGGCGCGCTCGGATTTCTGCACCGTCTCGCCGGCGTAGCGACGCAAGGCGCCCGTCAGTGCACGCCATTCGCCAGCCAGCAGCTGCGCCTTGGCGTCGATGGTTTCGCGCGGCGTGCGCAGCCGGTCGGCAATGCCAGCAAATGCGGCACGCCGCAGCGCCACCAGGTTGGCCGTCGCACTGGCCAGGCGCTCGCCGCTGACGTCCAGCCGCTGGGCCCGGTCTTCGATCAGGCGCACCGGATCGGGCAGGCCGCGGGCGAGGCCGGCCAGCTCGGTCTCGGCCTCCCGCAGGCGCCGGTTCAGCGCATTCAGCAGCCGGCCGTCGTGATCGCGGATGCTGGCCAGCAGCTCGGCCCGCACGGGCACCGCCATCTCGGCGGCCGCGGTCGGCGTCGGCGCCCGCCGGTCGGACACGAAGTCGATCAGCGTGGTGTCCGTCTCGTGGCCCACCGCCGAGATCAGCGGGATCGTCGAGGCAGCGGCGGCACGCACCACGATTTCCTCGTTGAAGGCCCACAGATCCTCCAGGCTGCCGCCACCCCGCGCCACGATCAGCACGTTGGGACGCGGCACGGCGCCGCCCGGCACCAGGCGATTGAAGCCGGCGATGGCAGCCGCCACTTCCGCCGCCGCCGTCGCACCCTGCACCGCCACCGGCCAGATCAGCACATGGCGCGGGAAGCGGTCGGCCAGCCGATGCAGGATGTCGCGGATCACGGCGCCGCTGGGTGACGTGACCACGCCGATCACCTCGGGCAGGAACGGCAGCGGGCGCTTGCGGTCGGCGTCGAACAGGCCCTCGGCCTGCAGTTTCTTGCGGCGCTCCTCCAGCAGCTTCAGCAGGGCACCCTGGCCCGCCAGCTCCAGCCGATCGACGATGATCTGGTAGCGGGATGATCCCGGATAGGTCGTCAGCCGGCCGCTGGCGATGACCTCCAGACCGTCCTCGACCTTCAGCCCCAACCGCGGGATCGCGCTCTTCCACGCCACGGCGTCGAGCACCGCGTCCATGTCCTTGAGCCGGAAATAGCAATGGCCCGAGCGCGGGAAGCTGGGCTGCGAGATCTCGCCGCGCACCCGCACGCGCGGGAACGCCTGCTCGACCTCGCGCTTCAGGGCGAATGCAAGCTCGGAGACCGTGTATTCCGGAACATTGTGGCCGGCTCCCTCCGGAACCGCGTCGTATTCGTTCATGGCCATGCCCCACCATATCGGTCCCGGCACGTGGAAAACCACCCCTGAAGGCGCTTTGCAGGCTGGTCGTTTCCGTGGTTTTGTCCGCCCGCCTCGAGGGCAAGGAGACTGGATGATGCGTATCCTGGTGGTCGGCAGCGGCGGACGCGAGCATGCGCTGTGCTGGGCGATCGCCGCCTCGCCGCTGTGCGACAAACTGTACTGCGCCCCCGGCAATGCCGGCATCGAAGAGGTCGCCCAGTGCGTTGCCATCGGCCAGGAAGACGTTCCCGCCCTGGTCGACTTTGCCCGCCGCGAGACGATCGATTTCGTCGTCGTCGGCCCCGAAGGGCCCCTGGTGGCCGGCTTGGCCGACCGGCTGGCGGAGGCCGGCATCAAGGTCTTTGGCCCGTCGGCGGCTGCGGCCCGGCTCGAAGGATCCAAAGGGTTCACCAAGGATCTCTGCCGCAAGTACGCCATCCCGACGGCGGCCTATGAGCGTTTTACCGACATCGCGGCAGCCACGGCCTACATCCAGCGCCAGGGCAATGCCTGGAAAGACCAGCCCATCGTGGTCAAGGCCGACGGGCTGGCCGCCGGCAAGGGCGTGATCATCGCGACAAGCGAGGCCGAGGCGAGCGCCGCCGCCCGGGACATGCTGTCAGGCAACCGCTTCGGCGCCGCCGGCAGTTCGGTGGTGATCGAGGAATTCATGCAAGGCGAGGAGGCCAGCTTCTTCGCTCTGGTCGACGGCACGCATGCCCTGCCGCTGGTGGCGGCACAGGACCACAAGCGCGTCGGCGACGGCGACACCGGGCCCAACACCGGCGGCATGGGCGCCTATTCGCCGGCGCCATGCGCGACGGCCGACATCCAGCAACGCGTGATGGACGAGATCATCCGGCCCACGGTGCGCGCCATGGCCGCCGAGGGCTCGCCGTTCCGCGGCGTGCTCTTTGCCGGCCTGATGCTGACCGCCGGCGGCCCCAAGCTGATCGAATACAATTGCCGCTTCGGCGACCCCGAATGCCAGGTGCTGATGATGCGCCTGAAATCGGACCTGCTGCCGGCGCTGATCGCGACCGCCGATGGCGCACTCGCCCACTTCGACCTGCGTTGGTACGACGAGACGGCGCTGACCGTGGTGATGGCCGCCGACGGCTATCCGGATGCACCGAAAAAAGGCAGCGAGATCCGCGGCCTGGAGGCCGCCGGCGCGGTCGAGGGCGTTACCATCTTCCATGCCGGCACCAGGCGCGAAGACGGTCGCATCCTGGCCAACGGCGGCCGCGTGCTGAACGTCACGGCCATGGCACCCACCGTCGAGGAGGCCCGCCGCCGGGCCTACGCCGCCGTCGACCGCATCGACTGGCCCGGCGGCTTCTGTCGCCGCGATATCGCATGGCGGGCTCTTGCCGCACGTCCATAGACAGCGGGCTGCGCGATCCGTACCCTTGATGCAGCGCACAAAATTTGATTTCGGATTGCAAAATGCCCGACTCGGTTGACCAGGCGCAACGGCTGCTGGCGCAGCTGCGCTTTCCCCACGGCGATCCGCCGGATGCCGGCACCATCAAGAACGTGGCGCCGTCGGTGTTCTGGCTGCGCATGCCGCTGCCCTTCCAGCTCAATCACATCAACCTGTGGCTGATCGAGGAGAGCGACGGCTGGGTCATCGTCGACACCGGCATCAACATGGCGGAGACCCAGCGCTACTGGGAAACCATCTTCGCCCAGCAGCTGGGCGGCAAGCCCGTGACCCGGGTCGTCGTCACCCACATGCACCCCGACCATGTCGGCTTGGCCGGCTGGCTGTGCGAGCGCTGGAACGCGCCCATGCACATGACGCTGGGCGACTACATGAGCTCACAGGCGATCCGCAACGGCATCGTCGACGGCGCCGAGACGCGCGGTACCCACCTGCTGTCCAACGGCGTGCCGGCGGACCTGGTGGAGACCTTCGCACGTCACCGTGGCGGCTACAGCAAGGGCGTCGGGCCACTGCCGACAAGCTTCGATCGGCTGATTCATGGCCATCCCTTGGTCATGGGCGGGCGGCGCTGGCAGGTGATCGTGGGCCGCGGCCATGCCCCTGAGCATGCCTCGCTGTGGTGCCCTGATCTCAATGTGCTGATCTCCGGCGACCAGGTGCTGCCCAAGATCAGCACCAATGTCGGCGTGTGGCCCAACGAGCCGCGTGCCGATGCGCTGTCGTGGTTCCTCGACAGCTTCGCGCGCTTTCGCGCCCTGCCGGCCGACGCCCTGGTG
>DATEIF010000263.1:0-2601 GCA_035279205.1 Vineibacter sp. | reverse complement strand
GACGCGCGCACGTTGCAGTAGATCAGCGGCGTCGTGTACTGGCCCGCCAGCAGGGTGGCGTACAGATAGGTCGGCACCGCGGTGGCGAAGGTCGACAGATACGCGCCGAGGTTGGCGACGGTGTCGACCTTGAAGGCCAGGAACTTGCCGTCCTTGTCGAGCGCCAGCTCGGCGTGGGTGACATGGTCGCGGCCATGCGCGTCGGTCATGAACGACTCGCCGCGCTCGGCTGTCCACTTGATCGACCTCTGGATCTTGCCGGCCGCCCACACCACCAGGGTCTCGTCGGCATAGATGAAGATCTTGGAGCCGAAGCCGCCGCCGACATCGGGCGCCACCACGCGCAGCTTGTGCTCGGGGATGCCCAGCACGAAGGCCGACAGCACCAGGCGCGCCACGTGCGGGTTCTGGCTGGTGGTGTAGAGCGTGTAGTTGCCGGTGCCGCGGTCGTACTCGGCCGCCGCCGCCCGCGGCTCCATGGCGTTGGGGATCAGGCGGTTGTTGACCAGGTCGAGCTTGGTGACGTGCGCGGCATTGGCAAAGGCCGCATCGACCTTGGCCTTTTCGCCCAGCTCCCAGTCGTAGCAGAGGTTGCCGGGCACATCGGCGTGCACCTGCGGCGCGCTCCCCTCCAGCGTCTTCACCGGATCGATGCTGGCCGGCAGCACCTCGTAGTCGACCTCGATCTTCTCGGCCGCGTCCTTGGCCTGGGCGTAGGTCTCGGCGATCACCATGGCCACGGTGTCGCCGACATAGCGCACCGTATCGAGCGCGATGGCCGGATGCGCCGGCGCCTTGTGCGGCTGGCCGTGCTTGTCCTTGACCACCCAACCGCAGATCAGGCTGCCGACCTTGGAGTCGGCCACGTCCTTGCCGGTGAAGATCGCGACCACGCCGGGCGCGTCCTTGGCGGCATCGACGGTGATGCGCTTGATCTTGGCGTGCGCGTGCGGCGAGCGCAGGAAGTAGGCGTGCGTGCAGCGTGCCAGTTGCAGGTCGTCGACATACCGGCCGGCGCCGGTCAGGAACCGCCGGTCTTCCGTGCGCTTGATGCGCTCACCGATCTTGGCCATCGTGCCCTCCCTCGAGGAACCGTCGTCCGCTTGCTTCTCTTGTTTCGGACAGAACTCAGACGCCGGCCGCCTTCATGGCCGAGGCGCCGGCGACAATCGCCTTCACGATGTTGTGGTAGCCGGTGCAGCGGCAGATGTTGCCCTCAAGGCCGTGCCGCACGATCTCTTCGGTGACGTTGTAGTTGTGGCGCTTCACCAGGTCGATGGCGCTCATCACCATGCCGGGCGTGCAGAAGCCGCACTGCAGGCCGTGGTTCTCGCGGAACGCCTCCTGCATGGGATGCAGTTCCTCGGCGCTCTTGGCGAGGCCCTCGATGGTGGTGACCTTGGCGCCCTCGGCCTGGACGGCGAGCAAGGTGCAGGACTTCACCGACACGCCGTCGACATGCACGACGCAGGCGCCGCACTGGCTGGTGTCGCAGCCGACATGGGTGCCGGTCAGACCCAGGTGCTCACGCAGGAACTGAACCAGCAGCGTGCGCGCTTCGACGTTGCCGGAGACGGTCTTGCCGTTCACGGACATGGACACGGACATCGTCATTTCGGAGTGCTCCCTACCGCCACATATGTTGAAGCCGGCCGTCGTCCTGACGCGCCGCGCGTCCGCAAGTGGCACACAGCATGGCAATTCGCAGCATCATGGGTCAAGGGGATTGGCGGCCTTCCAAGGGCCAATGACTCGGCGCCTCGTGCTTGGCCCCTCACCCTCCCATCGCTGGCGCGATGGGCCCCTCCCTCTCCCGCTTGTGGGAGAGGGATTCTAGCGGATGGCGAAGTAGGCGATCACCAGGATCGCCACGCCGGCGCCGATCAGCAGCCAGTGCTTGTAGCCGCGTTCCGCCGAATCGGTGGCGGGCCGGGCGGGCGAGCCGGCGCTGTTGACCCCGGCCCCGCTGCCGTTGCTGGCCGTCGATGGTGCCGCTGCGGGGGCTGGCGATGGTGCCGGCTCATCGGCTGCCGGCGCGGCCTCGGCTGCTGCCGGCGCGCCGCCGCCCACGACCTCGGAGAACTTGCTGAAGAACTCGTCGGCCAGCTTCTTGGCGGTGCCGTCGATCAGGCGGGCGCCGATCTGTGCGATCTTGCCGCCGACCTGGGCGTCGGCCGTGTAGTTCAGCACCGTGCCGCCGCCGTCGGCCTCGGTCAGCTTGACCACGGCGCCGCCCTTGGCGAAGCCCGCGGCGCCGCCCTGCCCTTCGCCCGAGATCCGATAGCCGTTGGGCGGGTCCATGTCGGACAGGGTCACCTTGCCGCCGAACTTGGCGCTGACCGGCCCGATCTTCATGCGCACGGTGGCCTTGAGCTCGTTGTCGCCCGACTTCTCCAGCGTCTCGCAGCCCGGAATGCATTGCTGCAGTATCGCCGGATCGTTCAGCGCCTCCCACACCTTCTCGCGTGTCGCCGGGATTCGGTATTCACCGGAAAAATCCATGTTCAGTCCTTTCGCAACGACGCCAGTACGCGACGATCCCGGGAGCGCGGGCGTCCCGCCCGCATCGCGCCAGCGGCATTTCGCTCTTCGCTTCGCTAC
>DATEIF010000262.1:0-2092 GCA_035279205.1 Vineibacter sp. | reverse complement strand
TTGCCCAATGCAGTGAACGTCGGTTGCAACTACACTCAGGCGCCATGAAACGACCAGAAGCTCTCGGCAAGTCGACGGCCATCTTTCACCAATCGGGCGCGCTGCAGCCGGGCTACGGCAAGATCACAGGCGTGATCGCCTTCGCGCTGTCGGGCATGGCGGTGCTGGCCGTGCTCGCCTTCCATTTCCCCGAATATCTGACGACGCCGAACCTGCGGAAGAAATACGACGTCGATGTGCTGCGCGAGATCATGCTGGTGGGCATGGTGATCGCGGGCGGGCTTGCCATCGCCAACCTGATCCGCCTGCGCAATCGCTGGCTGAACGGGGCGGCCCTCGCGTTGCTGGCCATTGCCGTCGCCTTCGGCGGCCACCGCGTGCCGGTCGGCGACTTTCCCGACAACACGCCGTATATCGGCCTCGACTGGTTCCTGCTGGATCTTCTGGGCTCCAGCATGGTGTTCATCCTGATCGAGAAGATGTTCCCGCTGCATCGGGAGCAGCCGGTGTTCAGGCCGGGCTGGCAGATCGATTTCACGCATTTCATCATCAACCACCTGCTGGTCGGCCTGGCGCTGGTGATCGTGAACTTCGCCATCCATCGCCTATTCGGCTGGCTGGTCTATGCGCCCTTGCAGAAATGGATCGGCGGCCTGCCGTTCTTCGCCGAGCTGTTCGGCGTCCTGCTGGTGGCCGATCTCGTGCAGTACTGGACGCATCGCGCCTATCACGAGATCCCGTTTCTGTGGCGCTTCCATGCCGTGCATCACAGCGCCGAGTACATGGACTGGATGGCCGGCTCGCGCCTGCATCTGTTCGAGCTCCTGACGACGCGCGTCTCGATCCTCGGCGTGCTCTATGTATTGGGCTTCACCGAAGCCTCGATGAACGTCTACATCGTGATCGTGGGCTTCCAGGCGGTGTTCAATCACGCCAACGTTGCCCTGCCGTCGGCATTCGCCCGCGCGCCGCTCAAATGGCTGATCGTGACGCCTGACTTCCACCACTGGCATCACAGCTCCGAGCGCGAGGCGATCGACCGCAATTACGCGGCGCATTTCGCCTTCCTCGACTATCTGTTTGGCACGGCCGTGAAGTCCGACCGCCGCTTCCCCGGGAAATACGGTGTGCTGGGCGACTACATGCCGGCAAGCTACCTCCGCCAGCAGCTCTTCCCCTTCACCTGGAAACACTGATCGTGCGCCGCCGCGGCTTGCTGGCGGCTTCGGCACTCGCTCTGCTGCCGCGAGCCGCCTTTGCCGCCGACCTCGACGTCGCGATCATTGGCGCGGGCGTGGCAGGGCTTGCGGCGGCCAAGACCCTGATGGCGAAGGGCAAGCGCGTGCTCGTCGTGGAGGCGCGCGACCGCATCGGCGGGCGCACATTCACCGACACCTCGCTGGGCTTTTCCTTCGATACCGGCGCTGCGGGCCTCGTACCCGGCAGCGCGCTCGCACGCGAGCTTGGCGCCAGGGCCGCGCCACCGCCGCAAGCCGGTGCGATTCTGGTGAACGGCAAAGAACTCACGAGCGATGAGTATGCGCGCTACGACAAGGTCCTGGACGAGATCGCCAAGAAGATCGCGGAAGTGCACAAGCTCGCGCCCGGCGTCGATCCGCGGCAGGTCGTAATTCCCAAGGACCCGCTGGAGCAGCTGGCACTTACTGAATTGCTGCGGCGACCGCCCTTCCAGGGCGAGCAGGATGTGCCCGAAGGCGTCGGTCTTCTGGTTGCGCGCTGGGCGGCGCATGTGCCCGTGAAGACCGGCACGCGCGTGGTGCGCATCGATTCGACGGAGCCCCTGGTGCGAATCGTGACGCCGGGCGGCGACGTACAGGCGAAAGCCGTGATCGTGACCGTGCCGGTGGGCGTGCTGGCGGCGAATGCCATCGGCTTCGCGCCGCCGCTCAAGCCAGACAAGCGCGGTGCGATCGCGGCCTTGCCGATGGCACTCTCTGACAGGGTCGCGGTTCGCCTGTCGCGCCAGGCCATCGACGCACCGCCGGATGCCCGCGTGACGGCGCTGGTTGCGCAGGGCCGTGTGCTGCAGCTCATTGCGCGGCCAGTTGGGCACAACGGCGCGATCCTCGTG
>DATEIF010000261.1:0-3121 GCA_035279205.1 Vineibacter sp. | reverse complement strand
CCGCCTTCATCCGCGCCGAAGTGGTGCCGCGCCACGAGCGACACCACGATCTGCTGACCGATCCGCAGCGCCTCTATACCAGGGACGGCCGCTACGCCCCCGAGGTCGTGGCTTTGATGCGCGAGGTGCGCATGGCCTCGGCCAGGGCCGGCTTTTACACCATGTGCGTGCCAACCGAACTCGGCGGCGGCGGGCTCGGGCTCCTCGCCTACTTCGTCGCCTGGGAGCAGATCTATCGTCAGTGCGGCATGCAGCACTGGCTCGGCGCCTATGTGGTGAGCCACTGGGCGTTCGGGCCGAGCGTCGTGCTGCGCGAGGTCACCCCGCAGGCACGCGACACCATCCTCGCCGACATGATGGCCGGCCGCACCTCGATGTGCTTCGGCCTCTCCGAGCCCGGCGCCGGCTCGGACGCGGCGATGATCAAGACGCGCGCCGAGCCTGATGGCAACGGCTGGCGCCTGCATGGCCGCAAGATCTGGACCACCAACTCGCCGCAAGCCGATTGGGTGATCGCCTTCGCCATCACCGATCCCGAACGGGCACGCGCCAAGAAAGGCGGCATCAGCGCCTTCCTCGTCTCGACCAGGGCGCCGGGCTTCGAGGTCGAGAGCGTGATCCGCATGTTCGGCCATGCCGGCGGCAACGAGGGCCAGCTCGTGTTCGACGGCGTACGCGTCGAGCCCGACCAGCTCGTGGGCACGTTGCACGACGGTTTCAAGATCGGCCTGCTGGGCGTGTCGCTCGGCCGCGTCTACAACACCGCGCGCGCCGTCGGCCTCGGCCGCTGGGCGCTCGAGAAGGCGCTCGACTATGCCGGGCAGCGCGAGGCCTTCGGCAAGAAGATCGCCGACTATCAGGGCGTGAGTTTCCCGCTCGCCGAATCGGCGATGGAGCTGCACGCCGCGCACCTGATGGGGCTGAACGTGGCGCAGCTCCTCGATCGCGGCCAGCCCGCCATCAAGGAGCTCTCGATGACCAAGGCCTACGCGGTCGAGATCGGCCTGCGCGCCGTCGACCGCGCCATGCAGGCGCACGGCGCCATCGGCCTCACCAACGAGCTGCATCTCACCCACGCCTGGCACGACCTGCGCGCGGTGAACATCGCCGACGGCACCAACGAGATCCTGCGCCGGACGATCGCCCACCGCCTGTTCGCCGGCGACCTCGATCTCTGATCGGCAACCTTTGCAAGGGAAACACGTTGCACGGGCGAAATCGATTATCTTCGACCGGGCACAGAGCTGTGCTGCAACCTTTCGCCAGCCGGCGGTGTTTGTTCCATGTGGTACAGCCAGTTGCTGAAATGTCCAGAACCGAACTCTTAAGGAAGGCGCATGCCAAGCGCGCCGAGGCCAGCCGCGCCAAGCGCCTTGCCATGACGCTGACGCAGGACGCCGACCGCTCCCGGCTCCTGAAGTATGCGGAACTGCTGGAGGACCGTGCGAAGGCGCTCGAGCGCGACGCCGCCTGCGGCTGATACGTTTCATACACAAAAGGAGTGCAGGCCATGCGACCTTATCTGCTCCTGCCCGCGCTGGTGGGCCTGCTCGCCCTTGCCTCCTGCAGCTCGACGGGCCAGCAACAGGCGGCCGCCGGCACGATCCAGCTCCCGGGTGAACGGCCCTCGCCTGACCTCGGGCTCAACGTCCCGCCCGACGCCTGGTCGGGCCCGGGCCGGTCAGGCACACCGTCGTTCGCCCCAACGCGTTAGTTGTAGCCGCGGAAACAATACACATGTTGCGATTCACCCGGATGCCGGCCCACTCTCCCCAACGATGCGCATTCTTCCTCTCGCCTTGGGCATGGCACTGATCGTCCACGCCGCGACCGTGCAAGCGGCGACGGCCTTCGGCTCCTTCTCCGTTCAGGTCGTCGTGATCGGCACCTGCCACATCGATGCCGCGCGGGTCGTCCCGCAGTTGGTCAAGGCGACCGCGCCTGACCTTTGCTCGCGGGTCGGTGCCTCACCGGTCATCACGCTCGATCGCCACGACCGCAGGCTGCTGGTCGAGTTCTGACGATCGGCGTCAATTAAAGGTCACCGTCGCGGTGATGGTGTCGCTGTAGAGGCCCGGCGCGGCGCTCCATTGCAGACCGGGAAGGCGACCGTAGTCGGTGGAGTTGCGTTTCGTATTGGTGCAGCGATTGCAGCGGAAGCTGCCAGTCACGGTGGACGTGCCTCCCGTGCCGTCTCCCCACACCGTCGTGCGCGCCGAGTTGGTATAGAGCTGGTAGGACAGGAACGTGGCGCCGTTCGTCATCCGCCGGTTTGAGAAGCTGCTGCCGGAGTTGACGCCGGCATTGAGCGCGATGGTGTAGCTTACGGTTTGGTTGGTGGTGCTGCTGCAGGTGACTGTCACAGTCCCCGTGATGTCGGTCGGGCTCTCGTTCGACGGAACATAGGTGCCGAAGCTGACGCCCGTTGCCGAGATGGTGCAGGTCGCGGCCTGCGCCGCCGCCGGCAGGAAAAGAGCGAGCAGCGTGAGAAAGAGACGCTGCGTCACGGCGCAGCATCGGCCATGCTCGCCCGGAACCATGTCGGCTCTGCACCGAGCGTCAGGCGGAGATTTTCGTCGATATCCATTCGGCTCCGGCGGACGACCCGTGTCAGTTGAAAGTCACCGTGGCGGTGATGGTGTCGCTATGGACGCCGGGTGCGGCAGTCCATTGCAGACCCGGCAGCCGGCCGTAGTCGACATAGCTGCGGCTCTGATTGACGCAGAAGAAGCAGGCATAGCTGTCGGACACGGTCGACGTGCCGCCGGTGCCGTCGCCCCACACCGTGGTGCGCGCCGAGCTCGTGTAGATCTGGTACGACAAGGCCGAACCGCCGCTGCTCATCTTGCGGTTGCCGAAGCTGCCGCCGGAGTTGACGCCTGCATTGAGTGCGATGGCGTAGCTTACGGTCTGGAAGACCGCGCTGCAGGAAACAGAAACCGATCCCGTGTTGTCGGTGGGCCCCGGCGTCGACGGGATGTAGGTCCCGAAGCTGATGGCGGTCGCGGAGACGGTGCAGGTGGCGGCCTGCGCCGTCGCCGGCAGCAGGAAAGCGAGGACGGCGAGCAGGAGCAGGCGCCTCATGGCGCGGCCTCGCGGCAGACGAGCGGGCCGATGGTGG
>DATEIF010000260.1:0-8499 GCA_035279205.1 Vineibacter sp. | reverse complement strand
CCGCGGGCTTGCCGCCCGAGTCCGGCGTGCCGATCACGACCCGGCCGCGCGTCGTATCACCACCCGGTCGTCCGGTGCCGCCGCATTCCGGCGGCAGCACGCGCCCAAGCGCGCGATGCATGTCGCATCGGCTGACCTTTCCGCCGGTGCCATCGACAACTTGCGCCTGAGCCGGCAGGCCGCAGGCGATCAATCCGATCACGGCCGACGCCGCAATCGTGCAGGCCAACTTGGTTTGCTGAAACATGGAGCCCCTCCATGGGAATAACGACCATGACGTCGCGCCATTCCCATCAAGTAATAATTCTACAGTTTCTCCCACTGCGTCGCAATATGAAGTGAGTGATTACTCGCAGTAATGCCTTAATCATTGCGCAACGTCAAGCACCAAATCCGTTTTCTGCATCAAGATCCGGTCCGAACACCCGAGCCGGCGAACACGAACGGCGCCCAGTAGAATGGGTGCGCCCAGCGTGCCGGATCCTGGCCGGTACCGGCATTCTGCAGCAAGTCCAACTGGGTCTCGCGCAGTACGTGAGCCGGATTGCCGCCTTTGCCGATCGCCGCCAGGATGTTGACCATCATCAGTGTCGTCGTTTCGTCGGCAACATTCCAGTGCGATGCCATCAGTCCGCGCGTGCCGGCGGTGAAGAAGGACCGCGCCAGGCCCGAGAACGCCTCGCCAGCGCTGCGTCCATCGGGACCGGCGGTGTTGCAGGCCGACAGGACGACCAGGTCGGCGTCCAGGCGCAAGGCCGCGACGTCGGCGGCCGTCAACAGCGCTTCCGCGCCGTTGCCCTGGCCGGTCAGGATCACGGGTTGCCGCAGGCAACGCAGCTCGGTCGGCAACAGGGCATGGGCGGCGAAATGAACGACGCGGTACTGATCCAGTCCGCCGCGTATCACCGCGCTGCGGCTGAAAGCCGAACCAAGACGGGTTGCCGCCGTGCTGCCGCCCAGTTGTCGGGCTGCCAGCGTCACTTCACCTTCGGCCAGAGGAAGGCCCGGCAGCGACGCCAGCTCGCGCGCATCGCGATCGCACGACTGGGTCGCGCCGTCATTGGCGCGGGACACCTGTACAACGCGCGCGGCTGACGCCAGGGGGATGGGCGCAAACCCGCCGAAACCGATATAGCGGTTCGGCGCTCGGGATTGCGCGGCGGCGCGGCGCAGCAATACCAGTGACTGAGGCGCCGGTACGTAGGACATGGCCAGGGTTTTTGCCAGCCACGCGACCTTCTTGTAGTCCAGGACATCCGCGATGGGGGGCGGCGCCTCGCGTACCAGAAGCGACAGTGGCAACGACTGCAGCGCACCATTGGTGGCGACAACGAGATCGCGCACACCTTTGAGCTGGCCGTCCACGGGGCCCAGAAGGCGCTTATAGAGATCATGCGCCAGCGCGACGTCGTAGGCCGGCAATTCACCCCGCGCATCGGGTGTGAAGGCACCCCGCAACTTGGCAACCATGCCCGCAGCGTCGTCGAGCGTCAGCGCGATCCGATACGCCGTCACACGCCCATCCCGGGCGAGGAACCCGTAACTCCGTTTCGGGCCCAGCACGACCTGCAGGAACCCCTCGCCGGGACGCAGCACGCCGATGATGTCCTTGGCCGCCGCCTGTCCCTCGATGAGCTGGAAGTAGTTGGGCAGGATCCGGCGGACCTCCTGCTCGGCCGCGTCCCGGCGCTGGTTGGCTTCCGTGATCTGGGCATCGATCGCCTGCAGCGTCACCAGCTCGGCACCGCGATTGGCGGCGATATCGCGGCGCTGATAGAGGTCGGTCAGTCGCGTTTCAAGATCCTGCAGCTCGCGCACTTTCTGGTTGCCGTCACCCAGCCGCACGGCCGCCTGCGCCACATAGGCCGCGGTAACGCCGGTGCTGATGAGCTGGGCCGCATCGAACATCTCCGCCGCCGTCGCGCCTTCCGACACGCCGGCCCGACCGGCAAGAGCGTCGAGGTAGGGAAGAACCGCGTCGGAGGAAACCGTGTTGCGCCTGGCGCGCAGGATCTGCGCGCCGCGGCGGAACTCCGTCAACGCCGCCGTGCCATTGCCGCGCTGCAGCTGAATGTCGCCGGACTCGAGGAATGTCTTTCCCGCCGGCTGCGACTGCGGCAGCGCTTCGCTCAGGCCACGCGCCGAATCGCCAAGGTCGGCGCTGGCGGTGCCCAGATCCTTCGTCGTGGCGGCGCTCAGGCCGGCGATGCGGATCGCGCGCCAGCGGATGCCGCCCGGATCGATGCCGATGCCCTCCAGCAAGGTGACGGCGCGGACGGCATACTCGCGGCTCTGCGCCGGCTGCTTGTCGGCCAGAGCCAGCAAGGCACGGGTCCGATAGATCTCGGCGATGCCCTGAGCCGCCAGCTGCATGGCCGGGCTGATGGTCACGGCGCTGGCAAGGTCCTGTCCCATGCCGCGCTTGCCGCGCGGATCGGTGAACTGCTGGCCGCGCACGCCAAAACCATAGGCCGGCACCTGGCTCTCGCGCGCGGCCTGGCGGGCCATGAACGGCCGCAGATCAGGCGCACTCACCAGATAAAGCTCCTCGGCCTGATCAAGCGTCGTGCGCGCCTCGTCGCGCTTGCCCTGGTTGGCAAGGTTCTGCCCCGTGTATTGCCGCACGCGGGCCTTGACCAGCGGCTCCTGGACACCAGCGACCAGAGCCTCGGCACGGCGGTACAGCTCCGCGGCCTCGGAGAAGCGGCCCTGGTTGCTGATGTTCAGCGCCAGATGCACCAGTGCATCGACCTGATCGGGGTTGTCGCGACCGAACAGCCGCTGATGCAGCGCCAGTGCATCCCGGTAGGCGCGTTCGGCCTGCTGATAGTCTTCTTCGACATTGTGGCGCGCGCCGACCCGCATCAGGCTCTGGTAGCGGTCGATGTCGCCCGACCCGAAGCCCGTCGCAAAACGACCCCCCAGGGAATCGGCGATCGACCCGCCCCGACCGGCGGCCGCCCCACCGCCCAGCGCTGCAATCGTCGCCTCGATCGCGGGAGCGGCGGTCGACAACCCGTCGCCGAGGAACGTGAAGCCGCCGCGGACCGTCACGACGCCGACATAGGGCACGCCACCGGACCGGCGCGCGCAGGGCAGCAAGAACGCCGGGTCCGATCCCAACGTCGTGCTGGTCGCATTGCCGCAATGCGCTCGCCCATCGATGTAGCTGCGCCAGGGACCCGCAGCAGCAAGGCCGCCGAGGCTGCCGGCAGGCTGCGCGCCTTCGAGCTGAAAGACACGCGCGACAGGATCGATCGCCTTGCCGCAGAAAATATCGTATGCGCCCCGCGCCGCCACCGGCTGGTCAATGCCGACAGCCTTGTAGGTGCACGTCTCGCCGGCCCGCGTCTGGCCTGCCGGCGCACCGGCCGGATGCGACGCCGTTGGCGCCGGCTGCGCCGATGCCACGCCGACCGCCGCAAACACCGCCAGCCCGGCCAGGCTCAGGGTCCGGCGACCTCCCATGCGTGCCTTGCGGTACCTCATCACCATCACCACCTCGGCGCTCATCGCCGCTGGGCGCGACGCCGTTCGTCGTCGTCCTCGATGAAATCCTCGTTGCCCTGGTTGACCAGGATGATGCTGGAATCGTCGAGCGAGCTGCCGGCAACACCAATGACGGCGTCATCGGCGGCTGACGGCGGATTGGCAATCTGCGTGAAGATCGTGGTGCAGCTCGGCCCGGCGATGACGCAGTTGTTGAAGCGCTGGTTGATCGACGGCAGGCCGCCTTTGCGCACGAAGTCGCGGGCCACCGCGTCAGGCGGCGAGCCGACCGGACCGGGATCGTTCGGCCCGAAGGGCCCGATGGGCCGGACCGTCGTGTTGGGAATGGCGCGCACGATAGACTGCAGGTTCACTCTCGCCCCTTCCGGAGCATAGACGCCCAGGACGCCGAAAAAGCCCGGGGCCGTGCTCGTGATCTGGCTGGTGGCGCCACCAGCCAGATAGATCGTGGCGTCGACACCCTGAATTCCACCGATGATCAGCTCGCCACCGCTGTTGGGCCCGCCCAGGCCGGACGGGAACTGGGTCGTGGGCGGCGTTGGGGTCGTGAACAGCCCTGTGGGCGCGCCGAGACTACCCGGGCCGGATTCAGTCAGCCCGGTCAACCCCAGCGACGATGATCCGGTCAGGTCGACGACCACGAGCCAGGCACCGCCAACGCCATTGCCGGGATTGCCGGCGGCGCCGCCAACGGTGATGTCACCGATCGGCGCACCGGCAACGCGGCGATAGAGGATCATGCCGGCGTTGGCGCTGACCGGGCCCTGGATGCTGAGGTCGCCGACCGACACGCCGAGATCGACCAATCGGCCGGTTCCCGCCGCGACGCCGGCCGCGCCATTGATACCCAGCCCGGCATCACCGATCACGGCCACGCCGTTGATCGTGAGATCATTGCCGTTGATGAAACGGAAATTGCCGGCTGCCGTGCCGGCAACGAAGCCCGGATTGCCCGTCACGCTGCCAGCACCATTGCGCACCACGTTGGTGTGGTTGGTCAGCACGATATCGCCCGACCCTATCGTGTTGGCCAGCAGAGTGCCGCCGATCACATTGCCCGCGGCGCTTTGCGTGATGTTGCCGTTGGTCGCCTGCAGTCGCACCACGGCCGTGGTATTCGCGGCGCTACCGCGCGCATCGACGGCCTGGTTGAGCTTCAGATCGCCGCCGCCGGCATGGATGCCGATGTCGCGATCGTTGGTCGTGATGCCGGCAGTGCCGCCGATGGCATCGATGGTCAGGGCATTGGCATCGCGGTAGCGGAATGTGCCCGTCTGCGAGATGCCGGCAATCCGCACGACATCGTTGGCCGCATTTGCCAGGTCGACATTGCCCACGGCTTCGACTCGCAGGTCATTGCCGACGATGGCCGCACTGCCGACCTGGCTGACGCCACCACCCTGCGCCAGCAGCGTGATGTTGCCAGCCCCTGGACCCGCGGTGGCATCACCGTTCGCCGCGTTCAGGGTGCCGCCGATCACGATCGCACCACTGCTCTGCAACAGGATATCGCCGTTGTTGGCCACGATGCCGCTGGCGCCGATGGTGATCGCATCGCCCGCGATCCCCGTCACGGTCACGCTGCCGGTATTACGCAGCGTGAACGTGCTGCCCAAGGCGGCGCCGGCGATATCGGTGATGCTGTTGACCGAGCCACCGAGCTCCACCGAGCCGTGGAGGGCAATGGCAAGGAGCGCCTGGGCTGTGATCGGTGACGTTGCTCCTTGAGTGATGTCGCCCTGGCCGCCGGTCTGCAGTCGCACGGTGCCCGTGCCGGCATTGATCGCGGCGTTGATGGTGATGCCACCCGTGACACCGCCGTCGCCGCCAACGATCGTGATATCCCTGTTGGCCGTGGTCACGCCGCTCACCACCGTCCCGGTCGAATCGACCAGGGTGCCGACGGTCGCCGCGGTTGCGTCGCGATAGCGGAACACGCCGCCACCAGACGCACCGGCGATCACGCCGATGTCGTTGGCAGGCTGTACCAGTTCGATGTCGCCGGGCGCCCGCGCGATCAGCGACCGTGCCGTGATCGTGCCGCCCGTCTGCGTGATCGCACCGGTGCCGCCGGCAACGAGCTGCACCTGGCCATTCACCGCCGACAAGGTGCTGCCCAAATTGATGCCCGCCGTCATCGAGGTCAGTGAAATATCGCCGTTGGCCACGACGATGCTGCCCGGCAGCGTGAAGGCGCCGTGCGTGGTGAGAATCACGCCGCCATCAGCGATCACTGGCGCGCTGAGGGTGAGCCCGCCCGTCGAATCGAAGACGGTGAGCTTTCCCGTACCGAGGTTGGAGTTGCCGACCGCTTCGATGGCGTTGCTGGTGTTGACGAGCGTGGCGTCGCGACTGGCGGTCACAACTCGCAGCTCACCGCCCACGATCCGCGCGCCGGCAACCGCGTCCTGACCGACCGTGCCATTGTCGGACTGCAAGCTGACGACCTGGCCGAACGCAATCGAGGCCGTAATGCCATTGCCCTGGATCACGCCACCCGATTGTGACGTGACACCCACGGCGCCGACATTCACGGCACCGGCGTTGCGGAACGTCACGCTGCCGCCGGCGGCCGAGCCGAAGGAATTGCCGCTCACCGCGTTGGATTGGTCGAGCACAACGTTGCCATTGTCGGCGCGCGCGCCGAGCCCGCCGCCGGTCGCGATCGCCGCTGCCTGCGTGATGCTGCCGCTGCCGGCCGTCAGGATGGTGGCGCCGGCCGACGTAATGCCAGCGACGCCCCCGACAGTATCGACATGGATTCCCGTGCTGCTCGAGAGGACGAAGAAACCGCCGTCGGCACGGCCCGCCAACCCGCCGGCGCCGATAGCATTGCCGGCACGCGCCAGGTCGACATTCAGCCCAGCCCGCAGCACGCCGCGATTGCCGGCCACGAGGCCCGCTGCCGTCGTCGATACCACGGAACCAGCGATCGATGTCAGGCTGACCGTGCCGCTGGCGGCGTTGGCATTGACGCCGGCGGCGAGGCTGAGATCGCCGCTCGCCGTGCTGATCGTCACGTCACCCGTCGCCGAGGTGACGCCGACCGTCGAGCCCACGGTGCCGACCGTCAACGCGCCACTGTTGCTGTAGGAGAAGCCGTCCTTGGCCGAACCTGCCACGGTTGCGACGTTGTGGTTAGCGGCCCCATTGGTCAGGTCGACCGAGCCATCGACGGCGACAGCCAGCAGAGCGTTGGCCTGGATGCCGCCTGTCGTCGAGCCGGTGATGCTGCGTGCCGCAACAAGGCTGACCGACCCGGCGGCCGAAACGATACCGTCGACAACCAGGTCACTGCCGCCGCCGACGACCGTCAGCGTGACCGAACCAGCCACCGACGTAACCCCACCCACCCCTACAGTCAGCGACTGCGCCGACGTCACTCTAAATCCGGCGGAGCCCGCTCCCGTGACCATGTCGATGGCATTGAGTGCGACATCGAGCGCAACAACAGCGCCTGCACTGCTCGCCCGGGCATCGAGGCTACCCGCTGCAATCACACCGCTGGCGGTCTGAGTAATGTTGCCGGAAGACGCGACCAGGGAAACCTGGTCCGCTGCGATGCCGCCGGCCCCGATCGTAATGCCGTCACCGCCAACCGACGTGATCGTCACGGCGCCGCCCGTCCTCAGCGCAAAGGTGTTGCCCAACGCGCTGCCGGCGACATTGCTGACCGCGTTGGTCGATCCGTCGAGTTGCACCAAACCGGATACCGCGTTGGCCAGCAGGGCCCCCGCCGTGATCACGGCGCCTGCCGTCTGGGAAATGTCGCCCAGACCGGTCTGAAGCCGAACAGTTCCTGCGCCGGCATTGATCGCGGCATTGACCGCGATGCCGCCGCTTGCGCCACCGTCACCCGCCACCAGCGTGATGTCCTGATTAGCCGTCGTGATCCCCGCCACAGTGATGGCCGTCGCGTCGCGATATCGGAACGTGCCGCCGGTGGATCCGCCGGCGACGGTCACGACATCATTGCCTGCCTGGATCACCTCAACGTTGCCCGATGCACTGGCGACCAGCGATCGCGCCGTGATCGTGCCGGCCGTCTGCACGATCATGCCGCCGTTGGCGTTGAGCCGCAGTGCGTCGCGCGCCACGAGATCGCTGCTGAGGCTGATGCCGCCGGCGATAGACGTCAGCGCTATATCGCCACCAGTGGCCGTGATGTTCCCGGGGACAGTCATCACGCCACCCTGGGTCGTCAGATCGACGCCGCCGTTCGCTTGCACCGTGCCCCTGACGTCAAG
This sequence comes from Vineibacter sp., assembly GCA_035279205.1. Lineage (GTDB taxonomy): Bacteria > Pseudomonadota > Alphaproteobacteria > Reyranellales > Reyranellaceae > Vineibacter. The sequence continues at coordinate 742 of DATEIF010000260.1, read as the reverse complement.
TCCACCCGTTGAATCGAACAATACCAGCTTGCCATCCCCGAGATTGACGTCGCCGACCGCAACAAGCTGGTTGTTGGCATTGCCCAGCGTGGCATCCTTGTTGTTGGTCGAGACCCGCAATTCACCGCCGACGATACCGTCCTTCGCGCCGGCGCTTTGCGTAATCGCGCCTGTATCCGAAATCAGGGATACGAACTTCCCGGCTGCCGTGGATGCCGTAATACCGTTGAGAGTCGGCACATCGAGACCGGCGGTGTTGATCGGACCGACCGTGCCGATGTTGAGGTTCCCCACCGTCCGGATGACAACGTTGCCATTCGTCGTATTCGCCACGGCGACGTTGCCGGTGACGACGTTGGCCTCGGTCAGAAGAACGGATCCGTTCTGGGCCTCGAGCCCGAGGCCGGCACCGGCGGTGATGATCCCCTTGCTCGTTTGGCTGATGTTACCGCTGGTCGTCGAGATGAAGACGGCGCCGCCCGCGGTGACACCGTTCACCCCACCGACCTGGTCGAGCTCAATGGCACCGCTGTTTCTAAACACGACGAACCCGGTCGTCGCCTGAGCGGCGAATCCCTTGGCGCCCACGACATTCGTCGACTGTGCGATATCGACGTTCACTTGCGCAAAGGCGAGCAACTCGGCAGCCGCAATGGAGCCGCTGGCGGTCTCGACGATCGATCCTGTCACCGACGTCAGGCTGACGCGGCCGGTGCTCGCGTTGGCGGTCAGTGCGCCGGCC
>DATEIF010000259.1:0-10306 GCA_035279205.1 Vineibacter sp. | reverse complement strand
GCCGTTGACAGTCGTTTTCACGTACCAGGCGTTGTGCTTGTTCTCCTCCGGGCTGGGCCGCGAGCCGGGCGTGCGGGGATACTTCACTGCCGGCAGATTGTCGGGCATCGCATCGACCACGTTGTAGGCGGCAACGTTGGGGCGCAGCAGGCCGATGTATGACTCGACGTCGGCGTCGGTGAGCGACAGGCCCACTTCGCGGGCTGCTTCCCTGACTTGCTCGGGCGTGGGCACTTGGACGGCCATGATCTCCTCCATCAGCCTCTTGGATAAACGCGCAAACGGCGGGCTGTGCCGTTCAGGGCGACAGGTATTTCAGCAGCTGCGGATCGCTTTTCACGGCGCCGGCGGCGCCCTGCAGGGCGATCTGGCCGCGATCCATGACATAGGCATAATCCGCCACGTCCAGCGCCAGCTCGATATGCTGCTCGACCAGGATCACCGCCATCTCCTTGGTCAGCGCACGCAACCGGTCGGCGATCTCGCTGATCACGCCGACCCAGACGCCTTCGGTCGGTTCATCCAGCATCAGCAGCTTGGGGCGCCCCAGCAGGGCACGACTGATGGCCAGCATCTTGCGCTCGCCGCCCGACAGCGTGCCGGCGGTCTGTCCCAGGCGCTGCGCCAGCTTGGGAAAGAAATCGAGCACCTCGTCGATGTTCGACTTGTCGGACTGACCGATGGCGCCCAGCAGCAGGTTCTCGCGCACCGTCATCTTGCCGAAGACGGCGTGGTCCTGCGGCACATAGCCCAGGCCGCGGCGGGCACGCCGTTCGGTTGGCTCGCCCTGTGCCTCGACGCCGTCGAAACGGATGCTGCCGCTCATCGGCCGGATCTCGCCGGCCAGCGTCTTCAGCAGGGTCGACTTGCCGACGCCGTTGCGCCCCAGGATGGCGACGGCGCCGCGGCGGCCGGCTTCCAGCGACAGGTCGAACAGCACGCGGCTGCGCCCGTAGCCCGAACTGAGCTTGTCGACCTGCAGGATGGTATCGGTCTCAGACACGGGAGGTGTAGACCTCTTGTACGCGCGCGGACCGTTCGATGGCGGCGACGGTGCCGTCGTCCAGCACCTTGCCCTGATCGAGCACGGTCAGGTGGTCGCAGATATCCTTGATGAAATCGAGATCGTGCTCGACGATCACCAGGGCGCAGTAGCTGCGGATCGGCTGCAGCAGCTCGCCCGTGACGCGGCGCTCCTCCGGGCTCATGCCGCCGGTCGGCTCGTCCAGCAGCAGCAGCTTGGGCCGCGGGGCCAGCGCCATGGCGATCTCAAGCCATTGCTGCTGGCCATGGCTCAGCTCTCCGGCGAGATCGTCGGCCCGATCGGCGAGCCGGAAGCGCTCCAGCGCCGTCATCACCTCGCCGTCGAGTTGGCGTCGCGTGGCCGACCGCAACAGCGACCACAGGTTCTGGCCGGACTGCAGCGCCAACAGCACGTTGTCGTAGACGGACAGCTCCGCCAGCACGGCCGTGATCTGGAACTTCAGGCTCAGGCCGGCGCGCGAGCGTTCGTAAGGCGTTGCCGTCGTGATGTCGCCGCCGTTGAACGTGATGGTGCCGCTGTCGGGAAAGTGCGCGCCGGCGATGGCCTTGAGCAGGGTGCTCTTGCCCGAGCCGTTGGGCCCGATCAGGCCGTGAAAGCTGCCGGCTTCGACCATGACGTCGATTCCGTCCAAGGCCCGCAGCGCACCGAAGGACTTGCCGACATTGCGGACTTCAAGCAACGCCATTGGGCTACGCACCATCCTGTGGCCGCGCGCCGTAGGAGCCGACACGCTCGCGATCCGACACGAAGAAGCCGAGGATGCCCTTGGGCTGGAACATCACCACGGCCAGCAGCACCAGCCCCAGCACCACCGGCCAGATGCTCTTGATCGCGTCGATGTCGGCCAGCGCATAGGTGATCACCTCGACCGCGATCGTGCCGAGGATGGGGCCGATCAGCGTCCCGGTGCCGCCGAACAGGCAATAGAGCACCGCTGTGGTCGACAGGCCGGGGCCCATGTTTCCCGGGCCGATGAAGCCCTGGTGGTAGCTGTAGAGAGCGCCGGCCAGACCGGCGATCGCGCCAGCCACCGAGAAGACCAGCGCCTTGAAGAGCTGCACGCGATAGCCGAAGAAAGCCAGCCGCTCCTCATTCTGCCGCATGCCGGCCAGCACCAGCCCCAGCTGCGAGCGCATCAGAATGCGCGCGGCGATGTAGACCACAAGCAGGACGGCCAGCGCCAGGAAGTAGAAGGCCATGCCTTCGACGAACTCGTAGCTGCCGGCCTGCAGCAGCTTGATCGACGACAGCCCGTTGCCGGCGCCGACATATTGCCAGCCCGAGACCAGGCGCTCGGCGGCATAGGAACCTGTCAACGTGCCGAGCGCGACGAAGATGGTGGTCGGTGTCTTGCGGCCCAGCAGCAGGAAGGCGCCGAGCAGGCCCGACAGCACGAAGCCGCTCAGCAGCGCCAGCGGCAGGGTTCCCCAGATATGACTGAAGCCGAGGTCGCGTCCTACCAGCGCGATGACATAGCCCGCGACGCCGAAGAACAGCGCCTGGCCGAAGCTCATGATGCCGGACAGTCCCCAGCACAGGTCGAAGCTGATGGCCAGCATCGACAGGATCAGCACGTTCGTGGCCAGCGTCACGAGATCGAGACGCTCCGACAGAACGAAGGGAGCGGCGATCGCGACAACGAGTGTCGCGATCTCGATGATCGGCAGGATACGCAACACCTTGCTGCTGCGCCGCGTCTGCCAGCTGAGGATGGCGGTCATGCAACAAGTCCGCGCTGTGCCCGCCACGGCATTGAAGGTGGATGCACCGCCTCAGCACTCCTTGGGGTCGACCATGTTGGCCTTGCTGATGACGTCATAGCGGGTCTTGCCGGCGTCGACTTTGCACTGGGCGACGTACATGTTCATCTTGCAGTGCATCTTGCCGGGCACCATCTCGGCGCCGCCGCCAGGCCCGTCGGCGATCTTGCCCTTGTCCATCGCCGCCGAAACCGCTTCGCGGGCCAGGTCGCCCTTGGTCTGCTTCACGGCCGCTTCGTAGAACTTCACGCCGCGGTACATGCCGGTGGACGCCGAGCCGGCCGTGAACAGGTATTTCGTGTCGGGGAACTTCTTGCTGTATGCCTCCTGCAGCTTGGCGCTGAAGGGGTCGTTCACCGACTGGAAGTAGTCGAGGCAGCTGTAGAGCCCCTCCATCTCGTGCGCCGGATGATAGTTCAGCAGGTTCTCATCGTAGTAGACGCAGGACAGCACGCCGCCGTTGCGCTGGAACCCCGACTCGTAAAGCTGCTTCACGAACGGCTGCAGGCCGGGCGGAATGACCGTGTTGAACACGCAATCGACCTTGCCGTCCTTGATCTTGCCGATGGTGGCCGAGTATTCGGGCTGGTCGAGCGGGTAGTACTCCTCGAAGACGACCTCGCCGCCGTTAGCCTGGATCACCTTGCGGGCATACTTGTTCAGCAGCTGCGGCCAGACATAGTTGGCCGACGGCAGGGCAAAGCGCTTCTTGCCCAGCTTGTTGATGATGTAGGGGATCAGCTCATCGCATTGCTGCGCCGGCGTCGGCCCCGTGCAGTAGAGATGCTTGGTGCACTCCTGGCCTTCGTAGAGCTGCGGGTAGATGTAGAGCGTGCGGCCGCGGTTCACGATCGGGTCCTTGATCGCCTGGCGCATGGCCGACGTGATGCCGCCCAGCACGACATCGACCTTGCGCTCCTGGATCAGCTTGCGGACGTTGCCGACCGCGATCTTCGGGTCCGACGCCGTGTCTTCGAGGTAGAGCTCGATCGGCTTGCCGGCGACGCCGCCGGCCTGGTTGATCTGCTCGACGGCGAACTGCGCCACCTGCCAGTTGGCGTTGCCCGACGGCGCGATGGCGCCGGTGATGTCGGTGGCGATGCCCATCTTGATCGGGCCGGCGGCGTTGGCCCAGTTCGGGCGCAGCAGCCAGCCGCCCGACGTGCCGGCAATCCAGCCGGCGGCGCTGAGCGCGCTGGCGCCGCTCAGCAATTGTCGGCGGCTCAGCCCGCGGGCCGGTGCGCCGGATGCTGATTTTTCCTCCTTCGATGACGTCATTAGAGCCTCCCCTGTGTAATGAAGCCTTGCGGCCGGAATTTCACGATCACCAACGCAATGACGAACACCAGCGGATCGGCCAGGACCGGGATGACCAGCCACGGCAGGCCGGCGGCGGTGGCGCCGACGGCCGTGGCGCCCAGCACCGGTCCCTCGAATGTGCCGACACCGCCCAGCATCACCGACAGGAACGCCTGCACCAGGAAGCGCAGGCCGATATCGGCCGACAGCTGGTAGAGCGGAACGATGAGGGCGCCGGCCAGCCCCGCCAGGGCCGAGCCGAAGGCGAACGTCAGCGTATAGAGCCGCGGCGTGGCGATGCCACAGCTGCGCGCCAGCGCCGGATTCTCCAGCGAGCCGCGGATCTGCAGGCCGATCGACGTGCGGGTCAACAGCAACCAGCTGGCCGCGATCACCACCAGCGTGGTGATCACGATCACGGTACGCCAGATCGAGAAGTCGAGGTCGCCGATCGTGAAGACGCCGGGCAGGGGCTCGGGGATCGATTTGTAGTGCCCGCCCAGCAGGCCGCGCACCGTCTCGCGAATCACCAGCCCGATGGCGTACGTGCCCAGCATGGCGATGATCGGCGCGGCATAGAAGCGTCTGATGATCGAGCGCTCCAGCGCCGCACCGAAGAGCGCCAGCACGAACGGCGCCGCGACGATCCCGGCCCAGATCGGCAGGCCGCTCTCATGAAAGATGAAGACGGTGTAGGCGCCCAGCAGCACGAACTCGCCGTGGGCAAAATTGAAGATGCCCATCATGCTGGCGACAACACCCAAACCCAGCACGATCAGCACCATCACCGACGTGAAGGCCAGCAGATCGAACGCGAGCTTGACGCCGAAATCCATGATCACCAACCGATTGAAACTGCCAGCCCGCAACTCACCGGCCTTCAGCACGGTCAAGCAGGCATCTTGGAAGTGAACGAATATATTTGAATGAGAAATCTTTCCGTATTCAAGTATTAATTTCGGGCCGCCGCTTCGGCAGTCTGAAACTCGATTTCAGTGCCGACGCTGAAACCGCTGCCGATGACAGCTGACGCCTCGTTCAGAACCTGTCGAGCAGGCGGAAATCGAGGCCATCGGCCTGCGCCAGGTAGATCGGCATGTCGGCGCCGTGTCGGCGGATGCCGACGCTGCCGCGCGCGGCTTGATAGACGGTGCCTTCGGCGGCGGCGATCAGGGGCTGCGGCTCCAGCGACGCCGCACGGCGCGACAGCGCATCCAGGAAATACAGTCCCTCGTAGTTGGACTGGGCCGTCGAGCCCGGTACCGGCGCGTGAGGACCGAATGCGCGATGGTAGCGGTCACGGAACGCCTCGTTCGCGGCCGTCGGCGCGCTGACGAAGTAGCCCGAGGCGGCGAACAGGTTCTCGGTGTTGTCGGCGCCGATGCCGAGCGCGACCGTCTCGTCCATGCAATTGGCCAGTCGCAGCATCCTGGCCGCCAGTCCGTACTCGGCAAAAGCGCGATTGAAGAGGATGCCGTCGAGGCCGATCAGCGATATGAACACCACGTCGGGCTGCGCCGCCTGGATGCGCTCGAGATAGGGCGTGTGATCGTCCCGGCCCAGCGCCACGAAATCCTCGCCGACAACGCAGCCGCCGGACTCGGCGATGTAGCGCTTGACGGCGCGATGCGATTGCCAGGGCCATACATAGTCGCTGCCGATCAGGTACCAGCGGCGGGCGCGTTTGCGGTCGGCAAGCCACATGATGGCCGGGCGCGCCTGGCGCGGTGGCGTCTCTCCGATGGCAAGCACGCCCGGCGTTCGCTCGCCGCCCTCGTAGATCGGCGTATAGATATAGGGAAGATGTCCGGTAAAGACGTCGCGCAGGATCAGGCGCACGACGCTCATATGCGAGCCGAGGATGATGTCGGCGGCACCTGATGTCACGATATCGGTGGCGGTGTCGACGATCTCGTCCGGCGCGGCGCTGGCGTCGTGAATGGCGATCTCGATCTCGCGGCCCAGAACGCCGCCGCGAATGTTGATTTCCTGCGCAGCGAGCGTGGCGCTGTTGATCGAGCAGGGCCCCCAGATGCCGGCCGGGCCGGATAGGCTGATGAAGTGAGCGATGCGCAGCTTGTCGCGGTCGCGACGACGGAAGGGGCCCGGCATGTCGGCGTCGATCATGCGCGTCGCCGCCCCAGGTCTCTGGAGCTGCAGCGCCTCACGCCGACTGTCGGGCATCAGCATGTCCTGCTGGCCTCGCCAATGGTGCTGGCAAGAAGGTGCCGCATGACGACCTCCGCTTCACCCATGTTTACGCCGTGCGATCTGGCACGCGAACACGCTATTGTTAGGGTGGAGAGCCTGCCGACCCTAGGGAAAAAACATTGAAATTTCAATATTTGAAGGACATATAGTTGGCAATTGCACATATCTTGTGCGGCTGCTAACGCAGGACTTCGTTGTGTCCGACCCGTCGTCTCCCAATCCACCGATCACGGCGCACCTGGCCTATCTGCTGGCCCAGGCCAACCGCGAGATCAACCGGCAACTGGATGAACGGTTGCGTACCGAGGGCGTGCCGGTCGAGCAATGGCGCATCCTGAAGGTGCTGTCGGACGGCAATGGCCGGTCGATGGGGGACCTGGCGGAGGCCGCCCTGCTCAACCATCCGACACTGACCAAGACGATCGACCGCATGGTCTCGGACTCGCTCGTCTACCGCATTTCCGATCCCAATGATCGGCGCAAGGTGCTGATCTTCAGCTCCGACCGCGGCAAGGCGCTCAGCCGTCGGCTGAACTCGCTGGCGCTCAGCCAGGAGGCCCACATCGTCGACAGCTACGGCGACAAGGCCACGATGCAACTCAAGCGCTTGCTGGAGAACCTGATCGAAAGCGCCGGTTGAGGCTGCCAGGAGATCATTTCCGTGCGTCGCGAATCTCGCGCACGACCTGCCGCAGACCCGCGCCCACAATGCCGAGGGCGCTCAGGCCGGGCCTGTCGGCTGACGCCACGGTATCGATCTGCATCAGCTCGATCTGGTTGCGGCTGACCGGTGGGTTGGGCAGCAGAGCGAGCACGCCGGCAAGTCCGAACCACAGGCTGTACGGAACCGACACGAGGGTCGGCCGAAGGTGGATTTCGGCCGCGATCGCGCGCACAAGCCCGGCATAGGTGAAAACCTCGGGGCCGCCGATTTCATACGTGCCGCCGGCGACAGTCGCATCCGCCAGCAGTACGGCGGCAGCCTCCCCGACGTCCTCGACATGGACCGGCTGCAGCCGTGTCTCTCCCTTACCGAACATCGGATAGGCCGGCAGTGTCCGCAGCAGGCTGATGATGGTGTTCAGAAAGGCATCGTCCGGTCCGAACATCACGGCCGAGCGCAGCACACGCGCCTCCGGCAGGACCCGCGTGACGGCGTGCTCTCCCAAACCGCGCGCGCGAATATAGGCCGACGCGGAACCCGGATCGGCACCGATCCCCGAGACATGGACGAAGCGGACGATGCCGGCATCGCGCGCGTGGCGGGCGATGCGCTCGGCCGCATCGATATGCACCGACCGGAAGGTCTGCCGGCCATGTTCCCGGTACAGGCTGACGGCGTTGATCGCGCCGGCGGCGCCATCCAATGCCTGGGCAACACGACCCTCGTCGTGGATGTCGACCTCGACGCCACCAACCGGCATGTCGGCGAAAAGCTGGTGCACCGACCCGGGATGGCGCACCGCTACGCGCACAGCGAAACCGCGCTGCAACAGGCGCCGCACGATCCGGCGGCCCAGGAAGCCTGTACCACCGAACACCGTGATCTGCGGTCGCTGGCTGCGCGAGTCGTCTGCAAGAGGTTTTGGCATGCACCGCACCTCCGATCGGCGGTCAGCGGCTAGGCCCGGTCCCGCAGCTCGCGAACGCCCTTCTGCGCCGCGCAATGAGCGCAGCAATACATCTTGCTGTCCTTCTCCAGGCCATGGCCGATGATCGGGCAGTCGCAATGGGCACAGCGCGGCGCCACAGCCTGGATCGCGCATTCGAAGCTGTCGAACGTCCAGGTCTTGCCGTGCCGCACCACCTGGAAGGATTTGTCATAATCATTGCCGCATTGATCGCATCGGGCCATGGGATTGCTCCTGGCTGGCAGGCTTGATCAGGCGTGAACGGTGCTGCGATGCGGCAGGTTCCCGGTCGGCCCCGGTACGCCATGGCGGTGCGATCCTGGCCTGCGCAGGGTAGCCTTGTGATGGCAGCGCGCATGCTGATAGAGACCTGCAGCCGGTGCGACAACCGGTGCGCGGAGGGACCATGCTCGAACGGCTGCCCGACCTGGTGAATGGCAATGCTGCGCTCGTGCGTCGCGGCCGCCATCTCAGTACCACGTTCCTGGTGGAGGTCGGACCACAGGGCTGGCTGGTGCATGTCCGCGAGGGCCGCATCGCCGGCGTCGAGCCGGGACCGTTCCGCATGGCGTCATGGTCCTTCGCGCTGCGCGGCACGGCCGAGGGATGGGCCAAGTTCTGGCAGCCGGTTCCACCGCCGTACTACCAGGACATTTTCGGGCTCCTGCGCCAGGGCGAGCTGCGCTTCGAGGGCGACCTGCTGCCGCTGTGGGCCAACATGCTCTACGTCAAGGGCGTCGTGGGCGCGCTGCGCGGCAACGGGGGTGCGTCGTGAGCGTTGCATTCGAGCCGATTGTCGGCCGCTATCTGCCGTTCGCGTTCCAGGGCCGCACGTATCGCCTCTATATCGAGGAGGCGGGCCAGGGCATCCCGCTGCTGTGCCTCCACACCGCCGGTTCGGACACGCGGCAATACCGGGCGTTGATGAACGATGCAGAGATCACCCAGCGCTTTCGTATCATCGCGTTCGACTTGCCCTGGCATGGCAAGTCGTCACCGCCAGCCGGCTGGCATCAGGAAGAGTACAAGCTCACCCGCGACTTCTACATCGAGGTCATCGTCGCGGTAGCCCGTGCGCTCGAGCTCGACAGACCGGTCGTGATGGGCTGTTCGATCGGCGGTCGCGTCGTGCTGGGCTTGGCGGCTGATCACGGCGATGCGTTTCGCGCCATCATCGGGCTGCAATCCTCGGCCAGCCCCAGCGCGTACTACGACATCTCTTGGCTTGATCGGCCGGGCGTCGATCACAGCGAGGCGGCGCTGGGCGCCGTGTCGGGCCTGATGGCGCCGATGAGCCCCGATGCCGAGCGCTGGGAGACGTTGTGGCATTACATGCAGAGCGGGCCGGGCGTGTTCTACGGCGATCTGCATTTCTACACCGTCGACGGCGACCTGCAGGACCGGCTGCGGCGCATCGACACGACACGCTGTCCGCTCTACCTGCTGACCGGCGAATACGACTACTCCTGCAAGCCGGAATACACGGTGGAGGTCGGCAAGGCCGTGCCCGGTGCCAAGATCACCATCATGAAGGGGCTGGGCCACTTTCCGATGAGCGAGAATCCGGCGTTGTTCCGCAGCTTCATCCTGCCCGTCCTGGACGAGATCGCACGGCCGCGTTGATGAGCGGGCAACAGGTGTTTTTGCCGCGGACTGGCCGCGATGGCTGAGCGCGCGTCGCGGTCGGCGCTGCTGTGGGCATCCGCCGGCCTGCTGCTGACAGCCCTGATCTGGGGCACGATGACACCGCTTCTGAAGGTGTTGACCGAGGTCATCGACGTCTGGCTGCTGGCCGCCTTGCGCTATGTGCTGGGCCTGCCCTTCCTGGTGATCTGCATGATGGTGGCCGCGCGTCCGGCGCAGGCGCCGCGCAAGCTGGATGCCGGTCGGCTTGCGATCCTGGGGCTTGCGATGACGGCCTTCTCGATCCTCTACACCGTCGGCGTGCGTTATTCGCATCCGGTGACGGCGGTCGTCGTGCTGAATTTCGGACCGGTGATCTCGGCGGTCATGGCGCGCATCATGCTGGGCACGCGCACCGCGCCAGGTTTTCCGGTGGCATTGGGGTTGGCGCTGCTCGGTGGCGCCATGGTGCTGTTCGGCACGCCGGGGGCACGCGAGCGCGGGCTGGCCCTGGAAGGCGGCGAGCCGCTGCTGGTCATCGGCCAGGTCTGCTGGCAGTGGTATTCGATCCGCGCCCAGCAGTGGCTCGGCGATCGCGGGCAGATCGGGTTGAGCACCATCACATCGGCCGTGGCGGCCCTGTGGATGGTGCTGGTGTATCTCAGCCTGTGGGGCGGCGGGGTGGCAGGCGGCATGCCCGACACGCTGACGTGGCAGCACGTGCTCTACCTGATCTG
>DATEIF010000258.1:0-3311 GCA_035279205.1 Vineibacter sp. | reverse complement strand
TCGGCGTAGATCAGCCGCGGGAAGCGCGCGCGCATGGCCTGTGCGCCGATGCCGAGCTTCTCCGGCACGCCGGGGCGGAGGTTGTGGATGAAGACATCGGCCTCCGCCATCAGCGCCAGCATGCGCGCCAACCCCTCCGGTGACTTCATGTCGAGCGCCACGCTGCGCTTGTTTCGGTTCATCTGGTGGAACAGCGCGGCATCGCCATTCCAGAACGGAGGACCCCAACCGCGCGCGTCGTCGCCGCCCTCGGGCCGCTCGACCTTGAGGACGTCGGCGCCCATGTCGGCCAGGATCTCCGCCGCGTAGGGCGCGGCGAGGATCTGCCCGAGTTCCAGGACCTTGATGCCGGCCAACAGCATCTACTTCTTCCTTGCCGCCTGGTGGTCGAGGAAGCGCTGCAGCAGCTCGCGCGGCTCGGCGATCTCGTGAGTCTCGGCGAAGATGTCGATGCCGCGCTGGACGGCCTGCTCCATCGGCAGGGTCTCCCAGGCGCGAATGAGCTTCTTCTGCAGCCGCACGCCGCGCACGCTGTTGGCTGCCAGCGACGTCAGCCAGGTGTCCACGGCGGCGTCCAGCTCGGCGGCGGGGACGACACGTTCGACGAGACCCCATTGCAGGGCCTCCTCGGCCGGGATCATGTCACCCAGCAACAGCATCTGCCGCGTCCGGCCCCAGCCGATCATTCCCGGGAAGAGGGCAGCCTCGACGACCGAGGGCATGCCGAAGCGCACCTCGGGCATGCCGAGCTTGGCCCCTTCGACCGCGACACGCATGTCGCAGGCCGCCATCAGCTCGAGCCCGGCGCCCAAGGTGAAGCCGTTGACCCGGCCGATCACGGGGGCAGGGCAGTCGCGCAGGCAGCGGCAGGCCTCGTGGACGCCGGTGATGAAGGCGCGGGCGGCGCCCGGCTGGTGCAGGGTCGACAGCTCCTGGATGTCGGCGCCGCCGACGAAGGCCTTGTCGCCCCAGCCGGTGACGACGATGGCGCGCAACGCGGGGTCCGTCCCGAGCTGCTCGACGGCGGCGACGAACGCACGAATGACGCTGGAGTTCAGTGCGTTCAGCTTGGCGCGGTTGTCGATGGTGACATACGCGACACCGGCAAGCGCGGGGCGCTCGTCATGACGCACATGGACAAAAGGACCGGAAGACATCGGGTGGTTCACTCCTGCGGGTTCGGGCGGAGAGAACCGGGTTCGACATCGATAATCCAAGACTAAGATAGGCTGACAGCCATAGGTCTGGCTTATGGCAGTGCCAATCGTGCCTTCCAGCGTCCGCGTTCAACCAACCGCGTCGCCACGGTCAGGATGGCTTGCTCGATGGCGCGCACTGCGCGCGTCTGCGGAACGTCGGCCTGGCCGCAGAGGAAGACAGAGCGCTGGAGCGCCGGCGAAACGATGCGCGCGGCCGAGAGCCGGCCCGCCGCCACGTCCTCGCGCACCGTGTTGCTGGACAGGACCGAATGGCCGGTGCCGGCGGCGACCAGTTCTTTGATCTGAGGGATGGCGTCCACCTCGACCCTCACGCGCAACTCGACACGCGCCCGCCGGGCATAGTCATTGAGGAGTTCGCGCAGGCTGTGCGGACGGCCGGGGATGACGAGCGTCAGCTGCGCCAGCCGGGAGAAGCGCAGCGGCTTGGGGGCGATCCCGTCGGGGCCGCGGTCGAAGGCGCCGGGTGGGCCGATGGCGAGCAGGTCCTCGTCCAGCAGACGCCGCGCCTTCAGTCCCACCGTGTCCGCCTTGCGGAAGACGAAACCGAGGTCGGTCCGCCCGGTGCGCAGCAGGTCGGGGATGTAGCCCGTGTTGCTTTCGCGCACGCTCAGCGCGACGCGCGGCAGGCTGTGCAGCACCTCTTCCACCAGCGGCCGCGTCAGGACCATCGCCACCGATTGCGGGAAGCTGACGGTGACGTTGCCGATGGTCGTCGCCGCGTCACCCAGCAGATCGTCGCGCGCCAACGCCAGCGCTTGCCCGATGTGCCGCGCATGGCCCAGCAGCTTGGTCCCCGCCTCGGTCAGCGCCACGCCGCGCGGCATGCGGTGCAGCAACTGCGAGCCCAGCGCGCCCTCAAGGTTGCGGATCTGCGCGCTGAGCGCCGGCTGGGAGACGTGCAGCCGCTCGGCCGCGCGGGAGATCGAGCCTTCTTCGGCGATGGCGACGAAATAGCGAAGAATGCGGGCATCCATCACTCATAATGTCAGACTATGGCAGCGATCATCAATATGACTTTGTATTCTGGATCGGGGACGGGCAGCTTCCGTGGCAATACGGAGGAATGACATGAACGCCACGAGGCGCAGCCTGCTCGCCGCTGCACTCGCCCTATCTGCCATCGGCGCCGCCCGCGCCCAGGACTGGCCGGCAGGCCAGACCATCCGCATCATCGTCGGCTATCCGGCGGGAGGGCCCACCGACCTCGTGGCGCGCCTCGTCGCCGCCGGGCTGCGCGATGCGATCGGCGCACCCGTGATCGTCGAGAATCGCGGCGGCGCCAGCGGCAGCATCGGCGCCGTGGTTGCGGCGCGTGCCAAGCCTGATGGTACCACGCTGTGGCTGGGCCCGGTCCAGACGCAGGTGCTCAATCCGCTGCTCATGCGCAACGTCCGCTACGACCCCTTGAAAGACTTCGTGGGCATCGGAACCGTCGCGGCACTGCCCAACGCGCTGGTGGTGAACCCGCGTACGCTCGACGTGCGTTCGGTGCAGGAGCTTGTCGTGCGCGGCAAGCGCGACCCCGGCGGGCTGAGCTACGGAACGTACGGGGCGGGCAGCTCGCCCCACATGTTTTCCGTGCTGCTGCAGAAGATCGCCGGCTTCGAGGCGTTGCAGGTGCCCTACCAGGGCAGTGCGCCGGCCGCGACTGCGCTGCTGTCCGGCGAGATCAGCTTCCTGTTCGACAACATCACCTCGACCATCGCGCGGGTGCAGGGCGGCCAGGCGCGCGCCTTGGCGGTGACGTCGCGGGCACGGTCCCCCGCCTTGCCGGATGTGCCGACAATGGCGGAAGCCGGCGTGCCCGACTTCAATCTCAATTTCTGGTTCGCACTTTACGCCCCCGCCGACACGCCAGAACCGATCGTGGCGCGTCTGCGCCAGGCGCTGGGTCACGCTGTCGCGGCGCCTGAATTCGCGCAGCAACTTGCCGCACGCGGAGCGGAGCCGTTCGTCATGCCGGCAGCCGATCTCCAGGGCTTCTTCGAGGCCGAGGCACGGCATTGGGCCGCGCTGGTGCGCGACGCGGGTCTTCAGCCGGAATGACCCGGGAGCGCGGGCGTCTCGCCCGCTCATGGCGGGTACAGTTCT
>DATEIF010000257.1:0-3551 GCA_035279205.1 Vineibacter sp. | reverse complement strand
CGAGCAGGGCGTCGATGTCGGCGCGGACGGCATCGCGCTCGGCCTCGGGCAGGGCGGTGATGGAGCGCACCTCGCCGTCGCGCTCGGTGTACCAGTCGATGCGCCCGCCGAGATCGTGGGGCTGTGGTTCGGCGAGGAGATAGAAGTGGCGCTCGCCGAGGCGGCGTCGGACGACGGCGCGCAGCTGGGCCTGGGCGTGGTGCAAGGGCTCGCCGCGCACGCCCAGCGGCCTCACCCCCGTCAGCGTCGTGCGGACCAATGTCGTGCCGGGCACGGCGCGGTTCCTCCATCGCAGGGCGCTCGTATCAGTCTACGCCTCAACGCGACGGCATATCCCCGCTGCACGTGATTGTAGGCGGCAAATTATGGCGTCGGTCGGGCAACGGTGCGCGGGACTAGGCGGCTCAATCGGACCGCGCGCCTCCTGGCGCGCTCATGCTTCGTTCATGGAGGAAGAGCGCGGCGGGAGCCGCGCGGTCCGATGGGACGACCGCGTCCTCACAGCTTCTTCGCCCACTCCCGCAGCACGAACTTTTGAACCTTGCCGGTCGAGGTTTTGGGTAGCTCGCGGAAAACCACGGTGCGCGGGATCTTGAAGCCGGCCATGTTGGCGCGGCAGTAGGCGATGATGTCGTCTTCCGTCGCCTGCATGCCCGGCTTCAGCACGATGAAGGCGCACGGCGTTTCGCCCCATTTCGCGTCCGGCCGCGCCACCACCGCCGCATCCAGCACCGCCGGATGCTTGAAGAGAACGCCCTCGACCTCGATGGTCGAGATGTTCTCGCCGCCCGAGATGATGATGTCCTTGGAGCGGTCGCGCAGCTCGATGTAGCCATCGGGGTGCATCACGCCGAGGTCGCCGGAGTGGAACCAGCCGCCGGCGAACGCCGCCTGCGTCGCGCTGGGATTCTTGAGGTACCCCTTCATCACCAGATTGCCGCGAAAGAAGACCTCGCCCATGGTGGCGCCGTCGCGCGGCACGGGCGCCAGCGTCGTCGGGTCCATCACCGCCACCGCATCCTCGGCCGCGTAGCGCACGCCTTGGCGCGCCTTCAGCCGCGCGCGGTCGGCACTGCCGAGATCATCCCAGTCATCGTGCCAGGCGCACACCGTCGCTGGTCCATAAACCTCGGTCAGGCCGTAGACATGGGTGATGTGGAAGCCGCGCTTTTCGACCGCCTCCAGCACCGCCGCCGGCGGCGAGGCGGCGGCGGTCATGAACTCGACCGTGCGCTCCAGCGGCCGGCGCTCCTCGTCGGTGGCATTGATGATGAAGCCGAGGATCACCGGCGCACCGCACATGTGCGTGACGTCGGTGTCGGCGATGGCGTCGAAGATGGTGCGGGCATTGATGCGGCGCAGGCAGACGCTGGTGCCGGCGACCAGCGCCAGGGTCCACGGGAAGCACCAACCGTTGCAATGGAACATCGGCAAGGTCCACAGGTAGCGCGGATGCATGCCCATGGCCCATTGCGTGGCGTTGCCGTAGGCCGACAGCGTCGCGCCGCGGTGGCTGAAGACGACTCCCTTGGGATCGCCCGTTGTGCCGGACGTATAGTTCAGTGTGATGGCGTTCCACTCGTGCGCCGGATACGACCAGGCGAAGTCGGCATCGCCCTCGGCGATGAAGTCCTCGTAGGTCGTGGTGCCGATCGGCGCGCGGTCGTCGCACTGCGCATCGTCGATATCGACCACCACCGGCTTGACCTTGGCCTGCGCCAGCGCGTCGTTCATCACGCGATGGTATTCGCGGTCGACGATCAGCAGCTTGGTCTCGCTGTGGTCGAGGATGAACGCCAGCATGGCGGCATCGAGCCGGGTGTTGAGCGAGTTCAGCACGGCGCCCACCATCGGCACGCCGAAATGCGCCTCGTACATCTCGGGCACATTGGGCGCCATGATGGTGACGGTATCGCCCAGCCCGATGCCGTTCTTCTCGAGCGCCGAGGCGAGCTGACGGCAGCGCGCATAGGTCTGGCCCCAGGTATAGCGGCGCGGCCCGTGGATGATCGAGAGCTGGTCGGGGTAGACGCTGGCCGAGCGTTCGAGGAACTGCAGCGGCGTCAGCGGCGCGAAGTTGGCCGGATTACGGTCGAGGTCGCGCTCGTAGATGTTGCGCGGCATCGCCGGCGGATGCTTGCCGGCGGCCGGCCGCGCTGATGGTACGCGGCCCACGGCGGGGCGCGTTTTCACCGATCGACGCGGTACCGTCGGCCGCGTCGCCGGCGCAGTCGGCTTGCGCAGCGATGCCGGCACCTTGGCCGTGGCGCGCTTGGGCGTTGCCTTCTTTTTCACCGCCGCCTTGGCCGACTTGCCGGCCGGCGTCTTGCGCACCGCGCCGGTCGCCTTCTTCGACGCCTTGCCGCGTCCGCTCTTGCCGCTCGCCTTGCCCTTGGCCATCCCCGCCGTTCCCCACACGAACTCGACTGCTGGCAATTTCGCACAAACTCACCATGTCGGCCAGCCGCCGACGCGTCAGAGCATCAGTTCAGACGCCTCTCTATGGGCGTAGCGGGACTTTGATGGGTGGTGCCGCGGGCCGACGCGGTGGGGTGGCGATTGCGGACCAGGCGTGATGGCCTGTCCGCACCGGTATCGGCCGACGCCTGCGGCGGGTGGGCCGGGGCGTTGGCAGTGACATGCGCCTGGTGAGCGCGCCGACAATAGCGACAACTGGGGGAAACAGTACGACCATCACTGCCCAGATCATCAGCTCCGCGATGATGAAATCGACAAGCATGTCTTTGTCCTGCCTCTACGCAAGAAAACGCGCCGGACAGCGTGCGGTTCCGAACGATCTGCGGTGCTCGCGTAAGATGTGCTAGTATTTGGTGCTTGTCGGGTCGGGCTGCTTTGGGGGAGGCAGTTGTGGTCGCTGACGAAAAGCCGAAACACGTGCCGGCGATATGGGGCGCGCCGGCTCCGGCCTGGTGGGTCGGGGCGGTGGTCACCAGCGCCTGGCTTGGCGCCCATGTCGTTGCCGAGGGATTCACCGTTTCGTGGTGGGCCGTTCTGGCCGGCATCTTTTTCTTTACGGCGCCACTGTTCCCTCTCATTCGACACGATCGAGGGTTGGCGTTGCTTGTCGGAGCGTTCGCGGCGTTCTTCTGTCTGATGATGTTGGAAACCTATCTGGGATACACGGGATTGCGCTATGGGCCCATCGGGTCCAGCCAACGCGGTCTGCAGAGTACCGACGAGATCATCATCCGGGGCCTCCTGTTTCTCTACCACGACGTCGCTGCCTACGTGCCCATCATTACTTTGGTCGCCAATGTGGTGCTGTATTTCGGTGTTCCGTTCGTAACCGGAAATGGCACGATCACCCGGATCGCGCACTACATCGCGGGTGTTGGACTCTTCCTGACCGTCGTTCTCGGATTTCCATTCACCAATTCGCTCGATGCCGGGCACGTAGGACTGCAGCGCGCGATCCTCAACGCCAGCGCGTCGCTGCGGACCTTGGGCAGCGACCGGCAGGCCGTGGCCCAACTGAGGGAGGACATCGCGGCCTTGCAGGAGCTGGAAGCGCTCCTGGGCAAGGACAAGGT
>DATEIF010000256.1:0-6279 GCA_035279205.1 Vineibacter sp. | reverse complement strand
CGGCAGAGCAATCGTCAGCAGCACCCGATGGTGCCGCTGACGGCGAATTGCGGTTGTTCCTCGAGGAGATCTGCTGCGAGCTCGTGCGGGCGCATCATGTCGAACAGGACGGCTTGACGCCGGAAAGCGTGGAGACGATTCGCGAGGTGCGGCTGGGTTCGCCGCGTTCGTTCGCCGACATCCGCGTCGCGCCCGCCGCTCAGGCCCCTTACTTCGTTGAAGTGAAATGGGGATATGACGTCGAGGAGACTGTCGAACGGCTGGCGCGCAAATACGCCACGAACCCCGATCGACACTGCCGGCGGCTGATCGTGGTCACCGATCATGCCGACGGCGCGGCGCGAACGACCCTGGAAGCGGCGCTGCGCCAGCGCTTGTGCCCGACGCTGGCGATCGACATCTGGGGTGACGGCGAAATCCGCCGCCGGATCGAGCAGTCGTTTGGCCTGCACATTGAAACGCTCAGCCGCGGAAACATACGCGCCATCCGCGATTCCATTATTCGCGCCGAATGGCGTGCCGCGTTCGCCGGCGCCGATGACTTCCTGGCGCCGACGTTGCTATGGCACTTCAGCTCGTGGACGCTGCGCCGGTTGGGACGCGAGCGGGGCTTTGATCCGCAGGGCGTGTTGCGCGCCGGCGTCTACCGCAACGTCGCGGTCGTCATGGCCGATATCTGCGCATTTTCCAGCTACGTGCGCGATACGCGCGACGAAGCACTGGTGCGCCAGTCGCTGACCGCTTTCTACTCGCAGGCGCGCCAGGCCATTGTCGAAACCGGCGGCATGCTCGACAAGTTTGTCGGCGACGAGGCCATCGGACTTTTCGGCTTCCCCGACCAGCGGCCGGGCTACGCCGACGATGCACTGCGCTGCGCCCGCCGGCTGATCGATATCGGCAGCTCGGTCTCGGAGCACTGGCAGAGCCGGATCGACCGGGTTCAGAAATCGCGCGGCGTCCATATCGGAATCGCCCTGGGCGACGTCAGCCTCATGCCCTTGCGCGCCTTTTCGTCGGCACATCACGGCTTCATCGGCGATGCCCTGAACGTGACGGCACGGCTGATGGCCGCCGCCGGTCCCAGCGATGTGCTGGTCAGCAACGGTTTCTACCAGGCGCTCTCGGCCGACAACAGAAAGGGCTTCCAACCGGTCGACCCGATCGATGGACGCAATGTCGGGCTGATTCAGTGCTGGAAGCTTCAGAAACCGGAAGACAAAGCGTAGAGCCTCACGCCGCCGGCGCGATCTGGCGCTCGACGGCGGATGGACGCGTCGTCGAGGCCGGCAGGTCGATTTCGAACACCGCGCCGCCGTCGGCATGATTGCGCGCCGACAGACTGCCGGACATTTCCGACACGATGCCGTGACAGATCGACAGTCCCAAACCGGTGCCCTGGCCCTTGGGCTTGGTGGTGAAGAACGGCTCGAACAACCGGTCCAGGGCGTACTCCGGAATGCCCGGCCCGTCGTCATGAACCGACATATGGACCCGCTTACGGTCCTCGCTGGGCCTGATGCGCAGCTCGATGCGGCCGGGGCGATGCTCGCGATGGGCTGCCGGCACCATCTTGATGGCGTCGCGCGCGTTGGTCATCAGGTTGATGACGACCTGCTCGAAGCGTGAGCGATGGCCGATCGCCGGTGGACACGGCTCGCTGACGACCGAGATCAGCACACCGTCGAGCTTGAGCTGCTCGCTGACCAGGTCCAGCGCGCTTTGCACCGCTTCGGGCACGTCGAACGGCGACGGATGGTCGTCACCCTTGCGGGCATGGGCGCGCAGCTGGCTGATGACCTTGGAGGCCCGATCGGTCTGATCGGCGATGCGCCGCAGCTTGGAGCGCAGGAAATCCGCCATGTTGGCATCCGCCAGGGGCTCGAGCTCCAGCTCGTCGATCGCATTTTCGGCGGCCATGCGGATGACGGCCAGCGGCTGATTGAGCTCGTGGGCCATGGCTGCCGCCATCTCGCCCAGCTTGGACAATTTGGACGCTTCGAACAGCGCCGTCTCGGCATTGCGTCGCGCCGTGTCGTCGATGCCGACCAGCACGGCATAGCGCAGCGCGCCATCGCCATCCGGCACCGCACTGGCGGCGAACCGGATGGTATGCTTGGTATCCCGCCGATCGAGCAGGATGACGTCGAACTCGAACGGAAAATCATCGACGCCGCCGTCGCGGATCGCCGGTTCGACAATAGTCGCCAGCGCGCGCGTCTTCTGGTTGGAAGACAGCAGCTTGCCGCCCATCTCGGCGTTGTCCAGACCGACCAACTCACCGAACGCGGTGTTGCCGCGGATGAAGTGCCCGGCATGATCCAGCACGATCATGTAGGCACCCGAGGCATTGGCGATGGCACCGACCAGCGCGGTCTCGCGCGCCGCCAGCGCCGCGGCCTTCTCGCGATCATCGACATCGCGGATGGTACCGGTGACGATCTGCTCCCCCGTCGAGCGGTCGGAGAGCCAGAGGCGGACCTCGACATGGATCGTCTCGCCGGACGGCTTGGAATAGATGACCACGGCCTCCGACTGCACCGCGCCTTCATGCAGGCGCCGCCGCAAATCGTAGAGACGCTCGCGGCTGTCGGCCCGGAACAGGTCGTCCAGCCGCATGCCCTCCAGGTCAGCCGGCTCGAAGCCGAGCACCTGACGCGCCGCCGGGCTGGCGTGCGTGATGATCCCGTTGGCCCCCAGCTCGAGCACGACATCGGCCAGCGTGCCGAACAGGCGGCTGAGCCGCGACTCGCGGTTCGCCAGCTCGAGCTCGCGGCGCTTGAGGTCGGTGACGTCGGTCCGCATCCCCACGACGCTGCCGTCCGACAGGACCCGGTTGGAGATGCGCATCCACGTTCCCGTCGCCATCCGGACGGTGTCCGGCGGCCCGGGGGTCCGCAGCGCTGCCTTGCGTTCGGCAATCCACGCTTCCGGATCATCGATGCCGGTGTACACCCCCAGGCGGACGCTCTGGCGCAGATTGTCTTCGTACACCGCCCCGTAGCGCAGGGCGCCGCCGTTGGTAGTGAGCGTGTCGCGGAATTTGGCGTTGCAGAGCACCAGGCGGTCGTTGGCGTCGTAAACGACGATGCCTTCCGACGACGCCTCGATGATTTCCGACAGACGGCGATCGGACCAGCGGCGCGCTTTTTCGATCTCGATCACGCGCTCAGTCATGCGATGACCCTGGCGGTCGCTCCACCACAGCATCATGAGCAGACAGGCGATCGTGAGCGACAGCAGGACCGCGACATAAGTGGTGGCCGCCTCAGCCGGAATCAGCGGCAGACGGCCAAACGCCGCCAGCAGCCCGGCAACACCACAGACCACCGCGAACCCGATGCACAGGCCCCGGCCCAGGTTGCGCATGTTGCGCGGCGAGGGAAGCCGACGGCGCAACGCGTCCAAGCCGGTATCCGTCGACATATGCTTCACCCTCCTGCCGGCTCTGCCGGCAGCCCGATCGGGGCGATGTGCGTCGACTGCCCGCAGACAATGCCGACAGCACCGTTATTCGCCCCTGCGCCGATCGGGCAATGCACAGCCCAAGCGGCCATGCCGGAATAACCGAGGGACGATGGCCAGATCCTCAACACGTGCCATCCATAATTGAAAAATTTAGCTTAAAATAATAGGCATCCACAATGCAAATATCTCCCCCTGCTGTCAACCAATCCGTATCGGTGCGAATTGATCTGACAAACGACTTCATATTATAGATGTACGAGGTAGAATTCATTGATTTTTTTCGTCGCCATGCAGTTATTCTTTGGCGGCTGGGAGCCATATTATCATGACTTCAAGGCCCGACGTCCTCGTCGTGGATGATGATCCTACGCAGTGCTTGGAGATCGCCGAGTATCTCCATCGACGCGGCTTTGATGTCGTGGAGGCCAATGATGCGGCCAGCGCGCTTCAAATCATCGAGACGCGCATGCCGCGGGTGGTGATCTCCGATATCTCCATGCCCGAGATCAACGGCATCTGGATGACGCAAAAAGCGATCGCTCAGGGCACGCCGATGAAGATCATCCTGATGTCCGGCGACAGCGATATGGTTCGCGCCGCCAACGTCCAGCACTCGGGCGCGTTTGCCGTGATCCACAAACCGGTGCCGCTCAAGATGCTGGCCAGCTTCGTCGAGCGTGTCGTCTCCAATCCGGAACGGTCCAATACCGGCTGATCGTGGATCATGAGCGACGCCATGCGGATTCTGATCGTTGACGACGAGTTTTGCATCGTTGACGAAGTGTGCGACTTCCTGCGCCGACGCGGTCATGAGCCGGTGGCGGCGGGCAGCGTCGAGGAAGCGTCACGGACCCTGGAAAGCGCGCCGCCCTTCGACGTCGTGCTGACCGATATGAAGATGCCGCAAGGCAGCGGCTTGGACGTGCTGCGGGCTTGCAACCGCGCGCGGCCACCCCGTCCCACGACGCTGCTGATGACCGGGCAGTCCGACGACGGCGACGTCGAGCGCGCGACGGCTGAGGGCGTGCTGACCGTCCTCTGGAAGCCCCTGTCGCTGCGCAGGATCCTCGAAGCCCTGGCCCTGGTCGAGCGCTACCGCGCCGCCAGTTGAACAAGTCCCGCGAGCGACAGGCGGCGGGTGCTAACCGGCCGCGGCGAAGCCCGGTGCGTCGGCAAAGGCGTGCCGCAAGCCCCCAACCAGGTCGCCGACCACAGCGTCGAGGATTTTCTGGCCTTTGTAGGCCGTGGCGCACGTGGCGTCGCCGAACGCACCGGTCGGGCTGAACTCATCAGCGTCACCGGCGTCACGCGACCATGAGAGAATGGCCGGACGCGCGATACCCGGCGGCAAGGCGTCCGACGCTGCGTCGTCGTGATTGGCGGCGCGGTCGGGCAGCCGGTCCACGCGCACGGCGCGCCCATCCAGCGCCAGCATCACCGACGTCTCGCGCTCGTCGGCATGGCCACCCTGCGGATCGTCCAGCCAGGTGTCCGCCGACCGGCCCAGGAAGCGCAGATGTGCCGCCACGACGCGGGCAACACCGCTTCGATGCAGCTCGCTCAGAAGCGCGTTGATCGGCGCCTCCGTCGAATGGCCGGTATTGATCAGCGCGATGCGGCGGGCGCCCTGCGCGACAAAGCCCTCGCACAGCTCGCGCATCACGGCCGTGAACGTCGCCGCCGACAGGCTCTGGCTGCCGGCGAAGCGCACGAACGCAGGGTAGTAGCCGAACGGCACGACGGGCGCGACGAGGATCGGCAGGTGCTCGCCCACGCGCCGCGCCAAGGCAGCGGCAACGGTCGCGTCGGTGCGCAGCGGCAGGTGCGGGCCATGTTCCTTGGCGGCAGCACCGATGGGAATGACCACGGGCATGCCCGCGTCGATTGCCGACCGCGCCTCGACCCATGTCAGCTCTTCCAGCATCATGCTTGGCATCGGCGCACGCTAGAGCATGTCCCGATCAAGTGGAAGCCGCCCCTCTTGTCGTTCTGAGCGAAGCGAAGGACGACGGCGTTGGGGCGCAGCGATCGTGCGCAATGACCATGTCCATCAGTTCGCCAGCGGCGGAATTTTCTCAGATGTCCGACCTGGCGGACCGGCGACGATCATCTTGCGGATGGCGGCCAGGGGTGCCGTGTCGTCGGTTGTGATCGTCGTGCCGTCGAAGCGGACGCCCAGCTCGCGCCACAAGGCATCCAGGTCGACGCGACGGGAGGTGCCGACATAGTGCGCCACGATGCCGGCCATCAACGGTGCGCCCAGTGCCTTGTCGCAGCGCTCGACATACTCGCCGACCGTCCAGCGCTCGGTCGGCGCCATGATGCCACCCACGCGCCGGGCACCGCGGAAGCAGTCCTCGATGCCCTTGACGCCCGATGTGGCGCGACGGATCTCGATATCGGCCAGCAGAAAGAACAACGCCCCGCCCCAATAGGCACTGCCGCCTTCCATGCCGGAGCTGAGGGCCGACAGACCGCGCGGCAGGTTCTCGACCCACTCGCGCCACACCTCGGCCTCGGTCTTCCAGCCGGCGCGGGCGCGCACGATGGGCTCGACGTAGGTCGCAGCGCCCTCCATGAACCAGGTCCCGTTGCCGCGCAGGAACGGCATGCCCGTGTGCACGAGCTCGTGCGGCAGCACCCAATCATTCTGCAGGTCAGCCCGATTCGACAGCTCGCCGACCTGCACCATCACCGTCGAGCCGCCGCCCGGCACCGTGCGGCCGTAGCCCACCCCGCGCCGACCCGGCGACGGCAGCAACGCCACCAGCATGCGACGGTTGGTGAAGCCCTCCCAGTAGTTGGCCGTCATCT
>DATEIF010000255.1:0-17871 GCA_035279205.1 Vineibacter sp. | reverse complement strand
GATCCCTCGCTGGCGCTCGGGATGACCGCGTGATCACACTCGAACAAGACAGGCTCTGATGACAGAACTCACTCTGCGCAGTCGCCACCGGTGCTACGGCGGTGAGGTCAGGTTCTATGCGCATCCGTCGACGGAGATCGGCGGCGAGATGCGCTTCGCCGTGTTCGTGCCGGCGCAGGCGGCACAGCGGGCGGTGCCGGTGCTGTTCTATCTCGCCGGCCTGACCTGCACCGAGGAAACCTTCATGACCAAGGCGGCCGCCCTGGGGCCGGCGGCCGAGCTGGGATTGATACTTGTCGCGCCGGACACCAGCCCGCGCGACCGGCGCTATCCGGGCGACGATGAGAGTTGGGATTTCGGTCTCGGTGCCGGCTTCTACCTGGATGCGACCGCCATGCCGTGGCGGCAGGGCTACCGCATGCATGCCTATGTGACGCGGGAGCTGCCGGATCTCATCGCCACGAATCTGCCGGCCCGCCGTGATCGGATGGGCATTTTCGGCCATTCGATGGGCGGTCACGGTGCCCTGGTGGCTGCGCTGCGCAATGCCGGGCTCTATCGCTCGGTGTCGGCCTTTGCGCCGATTGCGGCACCGTCACGCTGTCCGTGGGGCGAGAAGGCGTTCAGCCGCTATCTCGGGCCCGATCGAACGGCCTGGCGGGCCTGGGATGCAACAGCTTTGCTGGAAGGCGGTGCCCGCTGTCCGCCGGTGTTGATCGATCAGGGGCTGGCCGATCAGTTCCTCGAGCAGCAGCTGCATCCGCATCTCTTCGAAGCCGCCTGCCGCGCCACAGGACAGCCGCTCATGCTGCGCCGTCACGACGGCTACGACCACGGCTACTACTTCATCTCGACCCTGATGGCCGACCACATCCGCCATCACGCCTCGGTCCTCAATGGCGAGGACTGAGCGCACAGGAAATCCTGCGCCGCACCTGCGGTTGCCAGGAGAGTCAGACGGGAGGCGCAAGCAGGTTCGCCACCCGCCGCAATACAACACGCTGCTTCACGAGCCCGCGGGCCACGCGAAGTCTGGCCGCAGCCCTGCATACACCGGTCGACCGTCGGATGGCCTAGGGTATCCTTTCGATTCGTCCCAGAAGGCATGGTACGTCGCCTTTGGAAACTTGTCAGTGTCGTACCCCATGACGTTCGGCACGGCAACGCGGATGCGACGTTGCTTGTCGTCCAGCATCAGCACCGAATTGCATTCGGTGCAAAGGCAGATCTCCAACGGACCGCCTGGATTATCGGCGTTGAACGGTACGCGCTTGATCTTCTCAGGGTGGTCGACCTTCAGGTCGCCGTAGTTGAAGAAGGCCACATGTGTGGTGTGTTGCTTGGTCACAGATTTGCAGACATTGCAGTGGCATTCGTGGTTATCGATGGGTTCGGCAGAGGAGGTGACGTGCACATGCGAACACCCGCCGGAGTATTTTGCGGTCATGGCTTGGCACTCCCTGAAACGGCTACTTGGTCTGGGGACCATCGGCACACTAGCACTTTCCGTCGCTGACGCCTACGTCCTCAAACTCATCCTTTGGGATGATGACGAGTGTGTTGAGGTTCTGTCCAACATGCGTAAGGCAGCGACAGGTCGCGCTCATGGCTTTAATTGCTGAGCACGTTGTGCCCGGCCACGTTGGTTCGACAGGAGCACGCCTGGCTGCTTCATCTTTGTTCCAGCGTTGCAAAGCCCTCATCCGGCGCTTCGCGCCACCTTCTCCCCTCGGGCGCGCTTCGCGCCCTGACCTTCGCGGGGAGAAGGCATGAGCTACTGCAACGGGTTGTCCCGCTCATCGAGGAGAGGCACGCCGTACTCCTTCAGGATGCCGGTGATGGCGTCCTGGTTGTCGCGGATGAGCTGGTTGATGGTGTTCTTCCACTCCGTCTCGCCCGGCCGCACGCCCATGCTGATGTAGAAGGCCATGCGGACCGTCTTGGCTTCCTTCACCAGGGGCACGATCTTCAGCGCCTCGCCGTGCTGGCGCGAGAAATAACCAGCGATCGGCCCCCACAGCAGGGCGACATCGATCTGCTTGGCCACCAGGTCGTCGATCATCTGCTTGCCGGGGTTGTCGGCACGCGTATCGACGAACAGCTGATAGGGCCGCGCACGGGCCATCAGGCCGCTGCTGGCGACGAGATCGGCCGGCGGCGTACCGGCGGTGACGCCGATCCGCAGCTCGGCGAGCTTGGGATCGCTGATTGTATCGACCTTCAGGTCATCGGCGCGTCGCGTGACGATGACATAGCTCGAGCGATAGTAGGGGTTGGTGTTCAGCACCAGGTCGGCACCCGTCACGATGCCGACTACCAGATCGCAGCGACGGGCCCGCAGAGTGTTGCGCAGGAAGCCGACCGAATTCGGATACCACGTGTACTGCAGCGGCACGTTGAGTTTCTTGGCGAACAGCGCCGCGATGCGGTTCTCGAAGCCTTCATCCTTGTCGTTGGAAAACGGCAGTCCGCCGGGGTCGGCGCACACGCGCAGCGCCGAGCGGTCGGCGGGTTCACCCGATGTTTGTGCCGGCGCAGAGAAGGGCGCGCTGGCAATCAATACAGCGGCGATTGAGATCGTCGTTTTATGAAAGGTCAAGGATCCGCTCCCCGGGAGCACGTTCCGACTTGAGGCGATCACGTCTGTCATCCCGAGCGCAGCGAGGGATCCAGGGTCGCCGCCTGGATCCCTCGCTGCGCTCGGGATGACAGCGAGACGGGCCGACAGCGTGTGCCTCCATCTCAGCCGTACAGTTTTCTACCGCGCCGAGCCCATGCAGGTTTCCTCGGCTTTGGCGGCTTCCTCCGACTTTTTCTCGTACTTCGCCGGCCGGCCGCGCCCGATGGCGCCGTCGGAGCGTGCCTTCAGATAGGCGTAGATGTCGTTGATGTAGCACATCACGTTGAAGTCGGTGCCCAGCGCCGGCATCTTCTTCTCGCCGTCCTGCTTGCCGTTCACGACGACTTCCATGAATTTTTCCTGCGGCAGAGTCTTCAGCGAATCCGCTAGCGCCGGCCCGAAGCTGCTGCCCAGGCCATCGGGTCCATGACAGGTGTGGCAGCTGGCGTGGTAGCGCCGATAGCCGTTGAACGTCGGCCAGTCGACTGTTCCGTCGCTGCCGACGCGATAGGGCTTTTCGTCGTCGGCAGATGGCTGTCCCGATGTCTGGGCATCGGTCAGGGCAGGGGCTGTTATCGCAATCAGACATCCGGTGAGCGCGGCCAGACAGCGTAAACGATCTGCGCGGTGCATCCCTGACCCTCGTAGATTACGGGCGACTAGGCTGTAGCAAAAGCGGAGAGGCGAACGGCCTCTCCGCTTGCGTCGATCGCGATCACTGCGGCAGCGCAAAGACCGTCAGCGTTCCGCCGAGCTGGGTATAGTTCGACAAGGCCTTGTAGGCGCCGACGGCCCCGAGGCCCTCGGTGTCGCCGGTCAGTCCGGCGGCCATGCCAATGCCTGCCCAGCCGCCGATGCCGGACAGCACGGCGACGTACTGCCGGCCGCCATGGCTGAACGTGTTGACGTTGCCGATGATGCCGGACGGAGTCTTGAACTTGTACAGCTCCTTGCCGGTGTCGGCGTCGACGGCCTTCAGGTAGCCTTCGAGCGTGCCGTAGAAGACGACGCCGCTGGCGGTCGCCAGCGCACCGCTCCACACCGAGAACGGTTCAGGGATCGACCACTTGATCTTGCCCGTCGTGGCATCCCAGGCGATGAAGTTGCCGAGGTTGTCCTTGCCCTTGGGCGGGAACATGCTCAGCGTCGCGCCGACATAGGGCTGACCCGCCGTGTAGGCGACCTTGAACGGCTCGTAGTCCATGCAGACCTGGTTGGTCGGCACGTAGAACAGGCCGGTCTTGGGCGAAAAGGCGGCCGGCTGCTGGTCCTTGCTGCCCAGCGCCGCGGGGCAGATGCCCTGGGTGTTCTTGTCTTCGCCGCCGGCCCGGGTCGAATACTCCTTCACGCGCTCGGGCAGGCCGGTCTTGAGGTCGATCTTCGATGCCCAGTTCACGACGGGATCGAATTTCTCGGCAACCAGCAGCTCGCCGGTGGCGCGGTCGAGCGTGTAGCCGAAGCCGTTGCGGTCGAAGTGCACCAGCACCTTGCGCTCCTGGCCACCGATTCTCTGATTGACCAGGATCATCTCGTTGACGCCGTCATAGTCCCACTCGTCGTGCGGCGTCATCTGATAGACCCACTTCGCCATGCCGCTGTCGGCATCACGGGCGAAGATCGTCATCGACCACTTGTTGTCGCCTGGGCGCTGCATCGGGTTCCAGGTGCTGGGGTTGCCCGTCCCGTAGTAGACGAGATTGAGTTCCGGATCGTACGAGATCCAGCCCCAGGTCGTGCCGCCGCCGATCTTCCACTGATCGCCTTGCCAGGTGCCGATGCCCGAGTCCTTGCCTACCGGCTTGCCCATCGAGGTGGTCTTCACCGGATCCATCAAGGTGTCGGAGTCGGGACCCATCGACCAGCCGACCCAGGCGGGCTTGCCGGTCTTGATGTCGTAGGCCGTCACCTTGCCGCGTACGCCGAACTCGCCGCCGCTGTTGCCAATCAGGACCTTGTCCTTCACGACCAGCGGCGCCGACGTGCCGGTCTCACCCTTGGACGGATCGCCGTCCTTGACCGACCACGCGACCTTGCCGGTCTTGGCATCCAGCGCCACCAAGGTGGTGTCGGCCTGGTGCAGGAAGATCTTGCCGTCGCCATAGGCCACGCCACGGTTGACCGTATCGCAGCACATGACAGGAATGACGTTGGGATCCTGCTTGGGTTCGTACTTCCAGACGATTCGCCCGTTGGCCTTCAGGTCGAGCGCGAAGACCGTGTTGGGGAACGGCGCGTGGACATACATCATGTCGCCGATCACCAGCGGACCGCCTTCGTGACCGCGCAGGACACCGGTGGAGAACGTCCAAGCCACCTGCAGGTTCTTGACGTTGGTCTTGTTGATCTGCTCGAGCGCGCTGTAGCGCGTGTTGGCATAGTCGCCGGCCGGCATCACCCACTGGTTCGGGTCTTTTGCCAGTTTCGCCAGATCGTCATTGGCGGAAACGGCAGTCGGCTGCGAAACGAACACGGCGGCAAGTGCAAGCGCTGACACGGAAACGCACAGCTGTTTGGGCATTGCTTTCCTCCCGTTGGGTGATCGCTGCTGACGCAGGACCGTCGCGTCGGACACCGCGTGTGATCTGGGTTTAATGCGTCCATGTCTCTCCACGAGACAGGCGTCATGCTCCGGCCGAGAATGTTCCGCCGGGAGCGGTGTTACGAACCACGGAATCTTCTGTCGTATCGGCCGATCTCATACAGGCGCGTTCGGCCGCTACGATGGGGAAAGTCGATCACACTTGTGCGCAAGCGTAGGCGTTGATCTCGAGGCCTACGGCGATCTCTTCGATTCGCGGCTTTCTCCAGGTCTTCATCGACGTCTCCTCCGGCTCGGGTTGCTCCAAGCGCATTTGATCCACGGTCTCACCCGGCCATACCGGAGACCGTCATCGGCGCGCATGATGCGCTTTCTCCCTGACGCGCTGAATTCTACTTTGGGCCTATATCCACTCGCTCTGGCCGCTCAGTGCGAGATGAGAAGCGATTGGTCGCTCTCTGTGCGAGGCTGAATCGCAACGTGATTGACCTGATCATGCGCGTCTGATCTTGTGTTGCAACGAAGCGTTGTCCGACAAGGCGGTATTGACATGATCGTGCATCGTTTCGCGCCCATTCTTGCCGTCGTGCTGCTCGCTGCTTCCACCAGCGGCGCGCGTTCGCACGACTATCCGACACCCGTCGTTGTCGACTACGTGATCGGCTGCATGGCCAGCAACGGGCAGACGCCGGAGATGCTGCAGCGCTGCTCGTGCAGCATCGACGCGATCGGCTCAATCGTTCCCTACGATGCCTATGAGCAGGCCGAAACCATCATGCGCATGCAGCAGGCGGCAGGCGATCAGGCATCCATCTTCCGCAATGCCAAGGTGCTGAAGGCGAAAGTCGACAGCCTCCGGCTGGCCCAGATCGAGGCCGATTTCCGCTGCTTCTGAATTGTGGTCTTGAACCTTGGTCGCATTCCGGCGTGCCTGGCGTCGCGGTATCGATGGGTGTCATCCCGCGCTGCGCGCAGGATGACAGTGCGGGAGAGAGGGCGGGCATGAACATGATCGTCAGAAGCGCCATCGTCGGGGCGCTGGGTCTCATCAGCGCTTCCGCGCTGGCGTCCACGGCCTACATCTCCAACGAGAAGGGCAATACGATCAGCGTCGTCGACCTCGATCGGCTGGAAGTGACGCAGACGATCCGGGTCGGCGCCCGACCCCGGGGCATCACGCTCAACAAGGACAAGACGCTGCTCTACATCTGCACCAGCGACGCGGGCCATATCGAGGTGCTCGATCTGGCAAGCCTCAAAGTGGTGCGCACGCTGCCCAGCGGACCGGACCCGGAGCTGTTCATCCTGTCACCGAATGGTCGCAGGCTCTACGTCGCCAACGAAGACAACAACATGGTGACGGTGCTCGACGTCGAACGCGGCGCCATCGAGACCCAGATCCCGGTCGGGGTCGAGCCCGAGGGCATGGGTCTGAGCCCCGACGGCAAGTGGCTGGTCAACACGTCCGAAACGACCAGCATGGCGCATTTCATCGACACCGATACACTCAAGGTCGTCGGCAGTGTCCTGGTCGACAACAGGCCGCGTTTTGCCGAGTTCACGCCCGATGGCAAGCAGGTCTGGGTGTCGGCCGAGGTCGGCGGCACGGTCAGCGTCATCGACGCGCAGACCCGCAAGATCGTGCACAAGATCGGCTTCGAGATTCCCGGCGTGCGCAAGGAGGCCATACAGCCGGTCGGCGTTCGCATCACGGCCGACGGCAAGACCGCTTTCGTCGCGCTCGGGCCGGCCAATCGTGTCGCCGTCATCGATACCGCGACCTTCAAGGTGGAGCGCTATCTGCTGGTCGGGCAGCGCGTCTGGCAATTGGACTTTACGCCCGATCAGAAGCTGCTGGTGTCGACCAACGGTGCGTCCAACGACATCTCGGTGATCGACGTCGAGAAACGCAAGGTCATCAAGTCGATCACCGTCGGCGAAATGCCATGGGGCGTCGCGATCCGTTGATCCGACAGGGAGCTGAGGTGGCGGATATGGCTCGTGTCATCCTGAGCGGTCGCGATTTCCTTTACCTTCCCTCGCTAGCGGGGGAAGGTAAAGGAGCACGGATCGGTCTAGCCTGCCTGATCTTTTGCGCCGTCACCATCTCGCCGTGGCATGGCGCGCACGCCCAGACGAAGGCAGCGGACTGGCCGTGCATTCAGGTCCTGCAGCCGGAGCTGTCGGTCGGTGCCATGTGGAGCGGTCCGGACCCGACGGCGGCCGCCGCGACGTGGCGCGAGGTGCCGGCCGTGATGGAACTGGTGCGCCGCGTGGCGCCGCGGCGTGTGTCGGTCGAGGAGGCAAGCGGCGAGGTGCATCGCTTTCTCGCCGCGGCACCAGGCGATCGCAACGTCATCGCCACGCAGGTTTTCGCCGGCCTGTTCGAAAGCCTGAACGCGGAGCGCAGCGCGATCATCCGTGGCATTCGCCGATATGGCGCGCGGCAGGCAGTCCTGACTGAGCGAATCGAAACAGCACGGCGCGACCGCGATGCTCTCGATCGCGATGCGACGGATCCCAAGGTGCGCGAGCGTCGCGTCGAGCTGGAAGCGCAGATGACCTGGGATACGCGGATCTTCGAGGACCGCGAACGGCTGCTGCCGGTGATCTGCGAGCAGCCGGTCCTGGTCGAGCGCCGCCTCTTCGCGCTCTCACGCGCGCTCGCCGAGGAACTCAACTAAAACCCTCCCCCAACGCAGTTGGGGGAGGTGGCCGAAGGCCGGAGGGGGACCCCACGTGGTCTCTATTACGAAGACCACGTCAGCTCCCCTCCGCCCCTTTGGGGCACCTCCCCAGCGAAGCTGGGGAGGAAGATGAAGTCCCTACTTCTCGACATCGCCGCCGGCGTCGGCCCAGTCCTTGAAACCGCCAAGGTTGTAGACCGTCTTGTAGCCCAGATCCTGCAGCATCTTGCCGGCCAGTGCCGAGCGGCCACCCGACGCGCAGTAGACGATGACCGGCTTGTCCTTGGCGAGCGTCTTGTCGTGCGAGGGCAGCTCCGGATCGGCGCGAAACTCCAGCATGCCGCGCGAGATATGCAGCGCGCCCTTGACCTTGCCGCTGGCCTGCACCTCCGGGGCATCCCGCACGTCGACCACCACAACGTTGCCCTTGGCGATCATGTCGCGCGCCTGGTCGGGCGAGATCTTCGGCACGGCGGCGTTGGCGGCTGCCAGCATTTCTTTCACGGATGTCGGCATGTTCTTCTCCTTTCGACGGGGATGTGTCGTCCTTCGCAGACGGGCAACCTAACTCCAGCCGAGGAAGCGCAACACACCTTCACCCCGCGGCATCGTGCAGCCGTCCGCCGGGCGCAGCAAGATGCCTGAGCCGGCCCATCGGTCACCATTCCCATATGGCAATAGCGCCGCCGCGATTTCAGTGCAGCTTCACGGGGGGCAGCGTCGTGCGGCGCAGGCGGTCGGCCAGGAACAAGGCGGTCGCGCGCAGCCAGCCGTGCAAGGTTACCCGGTGCATGTGATAGAGCGACACATAGAGCAGCTTGGCGAGCACGCCCCGAAGGGGAACCACGGACTGGTTGCGACGTGTGGGGATCTCGCCTGCCGCCTGGTCGGCGCCGAGCGACACCAGGGTGCCACGCGGGCGAAAGCGAAACGCGGCGACGGATCTGCCCGCCATTCGCTGCGGGAGTGCCTGCGCCAGGTAGGCGGCCTGCTGGTGCGCGACCTGCGCCGTCGGCGGCAGCAGACCTGCGCCACCGTCGGCCGGCGCGGCCGCGCAGTCGCCGATCGCGAAGATGTTCTCCACGCCAACACACGCGAGATGGGAATCGACGGCGATCCGCTTGCCTTTCAACAGGGTCAGGCCTGCGAGTGCGTCGACGACGTCGTGACCGGTGACGCCCGACGCCCAGACCTTGATCTCGCAGGGCACGGTCTCACCGTCGGTCAGATGGAAGGCGTCCCGGGTGACCCGTTCGACGCCCTGGCCCAGCAGGACCTTGACGCCCAACCGTTGCAGCGCCGCCAACGCGTGTTCGGAGGTCCGGCGATCGACGGCCGGCAGGACGCGGTCTGCCCGGTCGATCAAGGTGATGTCGAGCCGGCCGGCGGCGCCCAGCCCGCCATAGCGCTCCATGGCATGAACCGCGTGGTGTAGCTCCGCCGCCAGTTCCACGCCGGTCGCGCCGGCACCGACGATCCCGATGCGAAGACGGTCGAGCCGACCCATGGTGACCTGGACGGCCGCCTCGAGGAAGCTGCGCTGCAGATGCTGCGCCTGGGCCGGACTGTCGAGCATATGACAGTGATCGAGCACGCCCGGGACGCCGAAATCGTTCACCCGGCTGCCCAAGGCAAGGACCAGGATATCGTAACCGACATCGCGCGCGTCCAGGATCTGCTCGCCGCTTTCGGTGCTCCTGACGCCGCTGATGCGGATCGTCCGGCGTGCGGTATCGAGGCCGATCAATTCGCCCAGGCTGAATTCGTAGCCGTGGGCGTGCCCGTGAGCGAGGTAGCTTGTCTCGTCATCGCCGGAACCGATCAGTCCGACCGCGACCTCGTGCAAGCGCGGCTTCCACAGATGGGCAGGATTGCGGTCGACGAGAATCACATCAGCCTTATGCTGGCCGAGACGACGGCCAAGACGCGTTGCCAGCTCGACACCGCCAGCGCCGCCACCGACGATGACGATACGAGGTCCCTTGCCTGGCGGCGTTGTCGTCATGCCCGTATCCGAGCTCTGGCAGAAATGGATCTTACATCGATCTTAATTCATGATTCGTGCCGTTCCGAAAGAAGCCTCGTGATCTTGCGCGACCGTGCTCGTTGTTCGCGCCGGGACAGTCAGCCCGCGAAACGCGGCATCACCTTGGTGGCCATCAGCTCCAGCGACGTCATGATCTGATCGCGCTCGTGGATGCCCTGCGGGATCAGCAACACCACCTCGTCGACCGGGATCTGTTTGTGCACCTCGTCGAGGCGCCGGGAGATCGTGTCGGGCGAGCCGACCAGCAGCTCGGGGACGCCATTGCCGAACGGGATCGACCACTGGTTCCAGAACCACAGCATGTCCTGCAGCCATTCTTGCGCCTGCGCATCGGTCGGGGCGCAGATGAAGATGCCGCCCCAGCCGGCTTCGTGCCCGCGCTTGACCGTGCGGCCGTGCTTGGCGGCCTCGGCCTGGTAGGCGTCGCACAGCTTCACGAAGAACGGGATGTTGTCGGTCAGCACCAGCGGCTTGCCGCCGTAGCGGGCCCAGAAGGTCGCCGTGCGCATCGAGTTGGCGAAGCCGCCATAGAGCGGCGGATGCGGCGTCTGCAACGGCCGCGGTGCGATGCCGATCTGGCTGATCTTCATGTCGGGCGTAACGCCACGGCCATAGTTCACATAGACGGGATGCGGGTGCGGGTTGGTGAAGTCCTTGGGCGGGAAGGTCCAGAACTTGCCGGCATGGCTGAAGGTGTCGTTGGACAGCGCCTTGACCACGATGTCGACGAACTCGGCGAAATATGCGCGGTTGGCGGTATCGGCCGGCGAATCCTTGTTCCACGGGCCGACGGCGTTGAGATCGTCGCGGATCTTGAAGTTCTCGACCCAGCGCGCCTGGTAGCCGCGCACCAGGCCGACGCCGAAGCGGCCGCCCAGCATGTTGTCCATGGTGGCGATGTCCTCGGCCACGCGCAGCGGGTTGTGCGTGGTCGACACGAAGCCGCAGGTGATGACACGCAGCTTCTTGGTGTGCTTGCCCAGCCACATGCCCATCAGCCGCGGATCGTTGGAGATCTCGAAGCCCTCGATCTGCAGGTGGTGCTCCGGATGGCCAAAGCCGAAATAGCCGGCATCGTCGGCGAAGCGGGCGTAAGCGGCGATCTCGTCCAGCATGCGCTGATAGAGCTCGGGTCGTCGTCCGGCCATGCCGGCCTCGAGCTCGGCCTTGCGGCCCACCGTGCAATACATGAACAGGCTGAACTTCATCATTTTCCTCCCGCAACCGGCACGACCGTAGCCCTGATCCGGGACCGGGTGTAGCGTCCCGGCACATACCGGCTTTCCGGCCAGCACAGGGGACCGCCGCGCTGTCATTCCGAGCGTCGCGAGGAATCCAGGGAAGGCGCCTGGATCCCTCGCTCCGCTCGGGAGGACACAACCGAGAATGTTTATTTTTGTTCCGCTTGCAGCCGGATCACGCGGTTCCCAGATGGCGCTCACCATCGATCGGTATCAATATCGCCGCGGATTTTCTGTCGTTTTCTGTCGCTTTTCTGTCACTGCAACTGATCGAGCTAAGGATTTGCAGCCAAGACCAAAAGGATTTTCTGTCATATCTGTCGCGTCCGTCCAGTGAGAGGGCAAGGGGTGTCCATGGATCGAGCGAAAATCTGCGTCGTCGGGGCCGGCGCGATCGGAGGCGTTCTGGCGGCCAAGCTGGCGCAGGCCGGCGCCGCCACCAGCGTGCTGGCACGCGGGCCGCATCTGGCGCGCATCGCGACGGACGGCCTGACCCTGATCGAAGGCGATCAGCGATCGGTCTTGCGCGTGACGGCGGCTGATGCAGCTGCCGCGCTGGGGCGCCAGGACATCGTGATCGTGGCGCTCAAAGCACCGGGGCTGATCGCAGCGGCGCCATCGCTGGCGCCACTGGTCGGGCCCGACACCATCATCGTGCCGATGATGAACGGCGTGCCGTGGTGGTTCTTCAACGGCTTCGGCGGCAGCCTCGCTGGCACGGTGCTGCAAGCCGCCGATCCCGGCGGCGTGATCGCGCAGGTCCTGCCGCCGGCCCAGGTCGTGGGCGCGGTGGTTCACCTGTCGTCGGCCGTAGCGGCGCCTGGTGTGATCCGGCGCGGGCGCGGCAACCTGCTGCTGCTGGGCGAACCGTCGGGCGCCGAGACGCCGCGTCTGCAGCGCATCGTTGGGTTGCTGAGCGGTGCCGGCTTCGAGGCGCAGCCGACATCAGGGATTCAGCGCGAGGTGTGGTTGAAGCTGTGGGGCAACATGAACATGAATCCCATCAGCGCGCTGACCGGCTCGACCGCCGACGTGATCATGGACGATCCGCTGACCGCCGATTTGGTGCGCCGCATGATGGAGGAGGCGGCTGCCGTTGGCCAGGCGCTGGGCATCGCGATGACCATGACGATCGACCAGCGCTTCGCTGTCACCCGCGAGCTGGGTGCGTTCAAGACCTCGATGCTGCAGGATCTCGAGGCCGGCCGTGGTCTGGAGATCGATGCCATTCTCGCCGCTCCGATCGAGATCGGCGACCGGCTGGGCATCGCCATGCCGTACTCCAAGGCCGTGCTCGGCCTGGTGCGTCAGCGGGCCCGCAACGCAGGCCTCTATGCTTATGACATCGCGGGGCGTTGAGTCGCTCGCGCGGCAGACGGTTTACACTGAAGGAGTCGTCGATAGAGTTTGACCGCATAACAATCGGGGTTGGGAGGGATCATGAAACGTAGAACACTTCTGGCGTCCGCCGGTGCTGCCGCCGTCATGGCGGCACCATCGGTGCACGCCCAGGCATGGCCGAACAAGCCGATCACGCTTTTCGTACCGTTTGCAGCCGGCGGTCCGGCCGACATGTTTGGCCGCATCCTGGCCCGCGGCATGTCAGTGCAACTGGGCCAGCAGGTGGTGGTCGAAAACAAGAGCGGCCTGGGCGGCGTCACCGGCGTCGATGCCATCGCCAAGGCGGCGCCCGACGGCTACACCATCGGCATGAACAGCGCCGGCCCGTCCTCGATCGCGCCGTTCATCCTGCCCAAGATGCCGTTCGAGGATAAGGATCTGTTTCTGCTGACCCCGATCGTCCTGGTGCAGGAGGTCATCGCGGCGTCGGCGCGCCTGCCGGTGAAGACGATTCAGGAGCTGATCGCGCACGCCAAGGCCAATCCCGGCAAGGTGAACTACGGCTCGTCCGGTACCGGCAGCATCACCCATCTGGCCGGCGAGCTGTTCAAGACGGCCGCCGGCATCGACATCGTGCATGTCCCCTATCGTGGCGCGGCGCCGGCGATCCAGGACCTCCTGGCGGGACAGGTGCAGATGACCGTGCTCGATGTTTCGCCGCTGCTGCCCCATATCCGCGCCGGCAACCTGCGGGCGCTGGCCGTCACCAGCAAGACGCGCTCGGCCTTGCTGCCCGACGTGCCGACGACGACGGAAGTCGGCATGCCGACGGTGCAATCGGACAACTGGTACGGGCTTGCCGCGCCAGCCGGCGTTCCCAAGGATATCCTCGCGCGCATCCATGCCGCGGCCGTGGCGGTGCTCAAGACCAAGGAAGCCGCCGATCCGATCCTGGAGCAGGGCGGCGTGATCCGGCCGATGACACCCGCCGAGTACACCGATTTCGTACGCCTGGAGCGCGAAAAATGGGCCCCGGTGGTGAAAGCCAGCGGCGCGAAGATGGATTAAGTTTCCCTCCCCACGCAGTGGGGAGGTGCCCCGAAGGGGCGGAGGGGACCTCGACGTAGTCTTGGTAATTGAGACCACGTCGGGTCCCCCTCCGGCCTTCGGCCACCTCCCCAACTGGGTTGGGGGAGGAAGTTCAGAAGGATCAGTGTGTATGACGGCGATCGGCTTGATGGGACTGGGCGTCATGGGCGCCAATCTGGCACGCAATGTCGCCGATCATGGCGTGCGGCTGGCACTCTACGATCCGGCGGCCGGTGTTGCCGACCGCCTGGCGGCGGATCTCGGCGAGAGGGGCACGGCGTGCGCCACGCCGGCGGCACTGGTGGCGGCGTTGCCCGTACCGCGCACGATCTTCCTGCTGGTGCCGGCCGGCGCGCCGACCGATGCCGCCATCGAGTCGCTGCGTCCGCATCTCGCCCCAGGCGACGTGATCATCGACGGCGGCAACGCCTTCTACCGCGACACGGCGCGCCGCCAGGCCAGTTGCGCGGCGGCCGGCATCCACTTCCTGGGCTTCGGCGTGTCGGGCGGCGCCGAAGGCGCGCGCCACGGCCCGGCGATCATGGCCGGCGGCGACGCCGATGCGCTGGCGCGCCTGGCGCCGATCTTCACGGCGATCGCCGCCAAGGCGCCTGATGGCACGCCGTGCTTCGCGCGCGTCGGTGACGGTGCGGCCGGTCACTTCGTGAAGACGGTGCATAACGGCATCGAATATGCCCACATGCAGCTGATCGCCGAGGCGTGGCATCTGCTGCGCCGCCTGCTGGACGTGCCGCACGAGGAGGTTCGCGATCTCTTCGCCCGCTGGGCGCGCGGGGCCCTGTCGTCATTCCTGATGGAATGCGCCGTGCGCGCGCTCGATACGCTCGACAAGGATGGTACGCCGCTGATCGAGCACATCGTCGATACCGCCGAGCAGAAGGGCACCGGCCAATGGACCGCCAACGCGGCGCTGGAGTATGGCGTCGCGGCGCCGGCGCTGGCCGAGGCGGTGCATGCGCGCTGCCTCTCGGCACTGCGCGAGATGCGCCAGACCGCGGCCGCGTCGCTAGGGTCGCCGACCATGGCGTTCAGCGGCGATCGGCGCGCGCTGGTCGCGGCATTGGAGCGCGCATTGCTGTCGGCCAACATCGCCGTGCTGGCGCAGGGCTTCGCGCTGATCCGCGCCGCCGATGCCGAGCATGGCTGGGGCATCTCGCCGGCGACGGTGGCGCGCATCTGGCGCGGCGGCTGCATCATCCGCTCGACCCTGCTGGAGCCGATCGCCGAGGCGTACACGGCAACACCTGGTCTCGAGAACCTGCTGCTCGATCGCACGCTCTGGCGCCGCGTCGCGGCCGGCGACGCCGAGTGGCGCCAGGTGGTGGTGACGGCAATCGCCCACGGCGTGCCGGTGCCCGCCTTCGCCTCGGCGCTGACCTATGCCGATGGGCTGCGCACGGGGCGGCTGTGGGCCGACATGATCGCGGCTCAGCGCGACATCTTCGGCCAGCACGGCTTTGCCCGCTTCGATGCGCCCGGCCGACATCACGCCGACTGGGCGCCACTCGATCTGTCGCCGCCGGCCGTCGGGTCTTGAGATGCTGGTCGTCGTCGTGATGGGCGTGTCGGGTTGCGGCAAGAGCACCATCGGCCCGAAGCTCGCGGCGGCGCTGGACGGCGACTACGCCGAGGGCGATGCATTCCATCCGCCGGCCAACGTCGCCAAGATGAAAAGCGGCCAGCCGCTGGATGACGCCGATCGCAAGCCGTGGCTCGAGGCGATGGCGGCGGCGATCTCGCGCTGGTCGCGGCAGGCGCGGCCGACGGTGCTGTCATGCTCTGCCTTGAAGCGCGCTTATCGCGACATCCTGCGCACCGGCTCGCCCGAGCTGCGCTTCGTGCACCTGGCGGGCGACAAGGCATTGATTGCCGCCCGCCTGGCGGCGCGCACGGATCACTTCATGCCGCGCGCATTGCTCGACAGCCAGTTCGCGACGCTCGAGCCGCCGGGCATTGATGAAGCCGTCACCGTGTCGATCGACCAGCCGCCCGACGCCATCGTCGCCGAGGCGGCGGCGCGATTAAGCCCTTCTCCCCGCGCAGGCGGGGAGAAGGTGGCGCGGAGCGCCGGATGAGGGGCTTCGCGGTGTCGGTACGATCGCGAAGCCCCTCACCTTCCCATCGCTGGCGCGATGGGCCCCTTCCTCTCCCCGCCTGCGCGGGGAGAGGAGAGTATCTACCGTCCCTTGAACTTCGGTGCGCGTTTTTCCTTGAAGGCGCGGGCGCCTTCCTGGCCGTCTTCGCTCTCCCGCACGCGCTGCAGGTCGACCATGGCGCGCGCCATCAGCTCGGATGGACCCTTGGGCAGCACCTGCTGGGTGACGAAACGCTTGATGGTCGTGAGCACCAGCGGCGCGAAGCCGGCGAGCTCGTGGCCCCAGGCCACCGCTTCCTCGACATGCTTGCCGGCCGGCACAATCTTGTTGACCATGCCGACCTCGTAGGCGCGCTGCGCCTCCATCGGCCGGCACATCATGATGATCTCCATGGCGATCTTGTGCGGGATGCGCGCCGGCAGGCCGGAGATGATGCCGCCGGTGAAGCCGAGCTTGGCTTCGGGATAGGAGAACTTCGTGGTCTCGCTGGCGATGGCGAGGTCGGCCATCATGACAATGACCATGGCGCCGCCCACGCACCAGCCCGAGGTGGCGGCGATCACCGGCTTCTCGGTCTGGATGCCCAAGGTCGGCACGCAGCGCCACAGCTCGGGCAGATCGGTGACGTCGGCGCCCACCGAAAAGGCTTTTTCGCCGGCGCCGGTGATCACCGCCACGCGCTGGGCGTCATCGGCATCGAACGCGGCGAACTGCGCCTGCAGGTCGAGCGCCACCTGCCGGCTGATCGCATTGCCTTTCTCCGGCCGGTTGATCGTGAAGATCGAGACCGGGCCGTCCTTCGTCACTGTCACCACATCTGCCATGTCGCTGAACTCCTCACTGTTAACCTGGGAGCGCGGGCGTCCCGCTCGCATCAAGGCGAACGCTTTGCTGTCGCCTGACGTGAGCGGGCCAGAGGCCCGCGCTCCCAGGATCGCTGCGCTCGGGATGACGCTACTGCGCCGTGATGTTGCCCTTGCGGATGATCTCGCCGTACATCTTTGTTTCGGCTGTGATCGTGGCGCGAAACGCCGCCGGGTCGAGCCAGGTCGGGCGCAGGCCGGCGTTGTCGAGCCGGGTCTGCGTGTCGGGCTCGGCGATCGCCTGGGCCATGACCTTGGCCATGCGATCCAGTGCGCGTTGCGGCGTGCCGGCCGGTGCCACGATGCCGAACCAACTCTGCGCACCGGTCCTTTCGTAACCCTGCTCCTGCGTCGTGGCGAGGTCGGGCATCTGCGGCCAGCGCGCGTCACCCAGCATGGCCAGCGCGCGCAAGGTGCCGGCCCTGACATGCGGCAGCACCGTGGAATCGAACTGCACCTGGACCTGGTTGGCGAGCAGGCCTTGCGTTGCGGGCGCGCTGCCCTTGTAGGGCACGTGCACCATGTCGATGCCGGCCTCGAGCTTCAGCATCTCGCCGATCAGATGCGTGATGGTGGCCTGTCCGGACGAGCCGAAATTGATCTTGCCGGGATTGGCCTTGGCGTAGGCGACGAACTCTTTCATGGTCTTCACCGGCAGCGAGGGATGGACCGCCATGGCGCCCCACGACGTCGCCATGCGCCCGACGGTGACGAAATCCTTCTCGGGATCGAACGGAATGGCCTGCAGATGACGGGTGATGCACATCATCGCCGTCGTCACCATCAGGAACGTGTAGCCGTCGGGCGTTACCGACTTGGCGGCCTCGGCGCCGATCATGCCGCCGGCGCCGGCCTTGTTGTCGATCACGACCGACTGGCCCAGCAAGGCCGCGACCCGCTCCATCACGATGCGCGTGCTGGAGTCGCTGGGGCCGCCGGGCGGGTAGGGCACGATCACCCGCAGCGGCCGGGTCGGCCAATCGTTCTGGGCTGCCGCCAGCGCCGGTACGACCAGGATCACCGCGGCGAACAGCGCCGCGATTGCGCGTCTGCTCATGCCATCCTCCCGTTGCTTGGATGGGACTATGGCACCCGCGTCGCCCACGGGAAAGCTGGGCCCGATCCAGAGGATATCAGCCATGCTTGACGATCCCCCCATCATGACCATCCGTGAGACGTTCCCGCGTCCCGCTGCCGACAAGGTCGCGGCGCTGGCCGGGGCGCAGACCGGGCATCTGGTCGACTGCATGGAGGGCCGCGGCGCGCTCGACTGGCGCATCAAGCCGCTCGATCCGGCCAACGCGACATTCTGCGGCGTGGCGATCAC